>JBEIQK010000655.1:0-3821 GCA_040376505.1 Alphaproteobacteria bacterium
ATTGCACCGCCTCCCCCTGCGCCCGCCGCCACCGCGCCGGCGGCGGCGCCCCGTCAGACCGGCACCGTCACCATCGGCGCCGACCTTCGGGCGAAGGTCTCGATCGACGGCGCCTTCGTGCGCTTCACCCCGCTCTTCCGCTACGAGATCCGCCCGGGCACCCACACCGTGCTCCTGCAGTCCGACGACGGGCGCACCACCAGCTTCCAGGTGGAGGTGGTGGCCGGCCAGGATCAGCGCCGGGTCTGGTCTTTCGAGCGCAACGCCTTCGAGTAAGGCCCCGCTCAGGCGGGTGGGGGCAGGCGGTCCATGAAGCGCTCGACGCAGCGCTGGATCACGTCGCGGCTGCCCCGAAAGCGCCAGCGCCAGCCGCCGATGGGGTCTTCGATCGTGGCCACCCCACCGAAGGTGCCGAGCTGCAGCGTCTTCTCGGAGACGCCCTCGAAGCGCTCGGCGAGCTGGAGCTGGTGGTTCATCTCCATCACCAGGATGTGATCGGCCCAGGCGATGTCCTCGGCCCGCACGCCCGAAGAGCGGTGGGGCCCGATGTCGATGCCCACCTCGCCCATCACCCGGATGGCCAGCGGATCGGCGGAGCGGCCGATCAGGTTGGCGGTGCCGCCCGAGCGCACCTCCACTGCCCGCCCGCGCTGCTGCGCCCAGTGACGCGCAAAGCCCGCCGCCATCGGCGAGCGGCAGATGTTGCCGGTACAAACGAAGAAGAGACGGATGGGCGTGGCGTCCATCGGCGCGGCCTAACCAGCCTCACCGACCTGGGATAGGCGGCCCGGGTCTCTCTACCCATGGAGCACCCATGCCGAACCCGACCGCTACGTTCCAGACGAGCCTTGGCTCCTTCACCGCCGAGATCTTCCTCGACCAGATGCCCATCACGTCGAAGAACTTCCTCGATCTCGCCAAGGGCGGCTTCTACAACGGCCTGCACTTTCACCGGGTCATCGCCAACTTCATGATCCAGTTTGGCTGCCCGCACAGCAAGGACCCCAACAGCAGCCGCGCTGGCACCGGTGGCCCGCCCCACGGCACCATCCAGGACGAGTTCGCCGCGCGCATCAGCAACCAGCCGGGCACCCTGTCGATGGCCAACACCGGCCGCCCCAACTCCGGCGGCTCGCAGTTCTTCATCAACACCAAGGACAACAGCTACCTGGACTGGTTCAGCCCGGGCCCCTCCAAGCACCCCGTCTTTGGCAAGATCACCGAGGGCCTCGACGTGGTCTCCAAGATCGAAAAGACCCGCACCCTGCCCGGCGACCGTCCGGCCACCCCGGTGCAGGTCGTCTCGATCACGGTGAACGGCTACTAGGTGCCGCAGGCCCGGCCGGCGAAGGCGCCGTCGACGCTGTAGTCGGCGCATCGATCGCAGGCCGAGGCCCCGTCGAACTGCACCACGAGCGTATGCTCGCCGGTCTCTAGGGTGACGTCCCCGTCGGGCTCGGCGGGGCAGTCGGCCTCCAGGGCGAGGGCGTCGGCGGTGACCTCAAATCCCCCCGCCGCGCCGAGGTCAACCCGGGCCTCGATTCGGGTGGCGCCGCCGGTCAGCGTCTCCATCCGGCCGCTGATCGCCCAGGCATCCCAGTAGACGGCGCGCGGGTCGGCCACGCTGATGCGCTCCCAGTAGCCCTGCACGCCGGCGATGGCGTTGACCTGGGCGGCGCGATCGAGGGTGTCCTCGTCGCCAAGCGTGAAGCGCAGGGCGCCTTGGAGCCACAGGGCGTCGAAGCTGCGCGACTCCACGTCGCCCTCGATGCGCAGGTCGAGGTCCCAGCCGTAGCCCTGAAAGCCGGTGTCGGGGTCGCGGGCGTGGGTGATCTCGGCCAGCTCGCCGCTCCAGTTGTAGCCGCCGCGGCTTCGACAGCCGCCGGTCTTCCAGAGGATCGCGTCGCCATCGGCCTGGGAGTAGGGGCAGGAGCCCATGTCGGCGATGTTGTCGTTCTGGGCCAGCTCCCACAACGACAGCGGCACCTCGGTCATCGGCGTGGTGTACACGAGGCCGGGCAGCACCTGCTCCAGGGCGGCGTAGAGCTCCGAGCCGTTGGCGGGCGAAAAGCCCTCGCCCACGGCCAGATCATCGCCCAGGTCTTCTTCGGCGATGAGCCAGCCATCGTCGCTCTTTTCAGCCGGCTTCTCCGCGCAGGCGCACAGCAGGATCAGGACGAGGCGCATCAGCCGCTGCACTCCGTGGGGATCGGGTAGGTCACCACCACCTCGGCGCCGGGCGGCGGCACGGCGCCCCCGTGGAAGACCACGCTCGCGGTGCTCGCCTCCCAGGTCCAGCCCTCGTACTGATCGTTCTCGATCTCCACACCGTTCACGGTCACCACCACCGCGCCGAGGTCGCTGGGCTCGTGATCGAGGGCGAAGGACAGCGTCATGCCGGCCGAGGAGAGCGAGATGTGGTCGAGGATCTCGGAGTAGTCAGCGGTGCAGATGCTGCCGAAGTAGCCGCTGGTGAGGCCCACCGCGTCGATGTACTCGTCGCCGCCGGTGGCAGAGAGGGGGTTTCCAAAGCTGTCGAAGTTGGTGCAGCCGAAGAAGCGGTCGCCGCAGATGGCGTTGAAGCTCAGCTTGGCGGGGTCGGCCTTGAGCGTGTCGTACCAGGTGACGAAGTTGCTGGGGCTCATGCTGCTGTAGTCGTTCTCGTCGCTGAGCACGATCACGGCCAGCGCGGCGTCTTCACGCAGAAAGCCCGCCGAGGTGGTGGAGAGCAGGGGCTCGGTGAGCGCCGCCCGCACCGCGTCAAAGCCGCGCTCGTCGGCCGATCCGGTGAAGCCGGCGTCGATCTGGGCCAGGAACTCCGCCGAAGGGTCGGCGCTGGCCTCGGTGATCACCGGGCCGCGCAGGCGACCCGACTGGCTGGGATCGTCCATGTCGGTGGTGACCACGCCGATGTGGTACGAGAGGCCCAGATCGACGAAGGCGTCGATGAAGACGGAGAAGTTGCTGGTGACCTGGTAGGTCTCTTCTTCCATCGAGCCGGAATTGTCGACCACCCAGAGGATGTCGACCGCCTCGAAGTAGCCCTGGGTGAAGCGCTGCTCGTAGGTGGAGTCGACGTCGCCGATCCCGGTGGTGGGCAGGTCGACCACGCTCTCATCGGGATCATCGCTGCGAACGGTGAGCGTGATCGCGTAGGAGACCCAGGCATTGGGCGTAAAGCCCACCTGAACGGTGCGGGCCTCGCCGGGCTCCAGGGTAAAGGGCGCGCCATTCCAGTCGGTGGAGAAGGCCGAAAAGCCCGATCCCGACAGCTCGATCTCCGAGACGGTGAGCGGCCCGTCGCCCTCGTTGGTGAGGGTGACCTCTTGGGGCGTCGCGGCGCAGTCCTTCGGCAGGGCGCCAAAGTCCAGGCTGGCCGGCGTCACCGCGATGTCGGGCACCCGGATGGGCTCCGGGTCGGGCTCGGGCTCGGGCTCCGGCTCCTCCTCTTCGGGGGCCGGGGCCTCCTTGCGCGGGCCGGTGATGCTGTACTCGCTGCAGGCGGCGAGCAGGAGGAAGAGGGTCCAGCGCATCAGCGCACCCCCGCCCGGCGCCGCAGGCCCAGGAGCGCCAGCAGGCCGAGGAGGGCCGAGCCCGAGCCGGGGGTCGAGGCGCAGCCGCCGCCGCCCTTGGTCTCCCCTTCGGGCTCCGCGGGGAGCGGCAGGGGGCTGTCATCGACGCAGTCCGCGCTCCCGTCTCCGTCGGAGTCGAGCATGCCTTCGTCGGACTCGCCATCGCCGTCGTTGTCGACGCCATCGCACTCTTCGGCGTCGACGCAGTCGGCCACGCCGTCGCCGTCGGCGTCGGGGTAGGTGTCATCG
>JBEIQK010000925.1:0-2383 GCA_040376505.1 Alphaproteobacteria bacterium
CCGCCTTGGCCGGCCCCGAGCCCCCCTCGGCCCTGGTGCGGGCGCTCAGCCTGGAGGGCCTCGACAGCCTCACCGCAACCGGCCTCGTCCGCCACCGCGGCCGCAGGCTCACCTTTGAAGACAGCTGCGTGCACCGCGAAGCCCTGCGACGGGCGGATCGCCGCGCCGACATCGGCGCCCTGCACCAGCGCCTCGCCGACGCCTGGGAGCGCCTGGGCGAATTCTCCGGCGCCGACGTCGACCTGCCCCACGGTCGCCACCGCCTGCTCGGCGAAGACCCCGGCCGCGCCACCCCCGCCCTCCTCCGGGCCGCCCGCACCACCCTCGCCGAGGGCCGCCCCGCCCTCGCCCTCGCCGCCGCCGAGCTCTCCGCCCAGGCCGCCGATCGCACCGGCATGACCATGGCCCGCGCCGAGGCCCGCCAGCGCATCGCCGAGGCCCTGCTCGAGCTCGACCGCCCCGCCGAGGTCGAGCAGACCCTGGCCGAGGCCCGCAAGATGAGCCTCGACCGCCGCACGCGGGCCCGGCTGCAGGTGGTGATGGCCCGCGCCGCCGTGGCCCTGGGCGACAAAGAGGCCAGCGCCCGCCTCCTCGCCGAGGCCGCCACCACCTTTGAGGTGCTTCAAGACAGCCCGGGCCTCGTCGACACCGCCCATGGCGAGGCCATCCTCTGCCGCCTCGAAGGCCGCCATGACGCCGCGGCCGAGCGCTTCAACCTGATGCGCCGCATGAATCGCCACCACGACCCCAAGGCCGAGATTCAAGCGCTGGTGGGCTTCATCGAGTGCCGCATCGCCGCCGGGCGCATCGCCGGCATCGACGCCGAGCTCTCCGACCTGCGCAGCCGGGCCCTGGCCTCGGGCGACACCCGCAACATCGCCCAGTCGGCCTTCGTCGCCGGCCTGCTCTACCTGCGGCGCCGCCAGTTCGCCCCGGCGGAGCGCCACTTCCAAACCGCCCGCGCGATCGCCGCCACCCTGGGCTCAGACCGCCTCCGCCTCGCCTGCGAGCACCACCTTGGCGACCTCGCCCGCTCGCTCGGCGACCTGCCGGCGGCGCTGCTCGCCTGGCGCCGGGTGGTGAACATCGCCGAAGAGCACGCCTGGAACACCGTCGCCGCCACGGCCCACGTCAGCATCGCCGTCGCCCTGCTGGGCGAGGCCCGCCGCGAAGAGGCCGCCGCCGCCACCGATCGCGCCGAGGCCGCGCTCGGCCGTCACCCCGAGCACTGGTCCTGGGCGGTGTTGGGCCTGCTGCGCGCGGTGATCGCCGTGGAGGCCGGCGATCGCCCGGCCAGCGAGGCGGCGCTCTCCCTGGCCCTCGATCGCGGCGCCGTCAAGCTCCGCAGCGCCGAGGTGGTGCTGCTCTTGGAGCAGCTCTCCAGCCGCGCCAGCCACCAGCGCTTCGTCGATCTCACCCGTCAGGCCGCCGCCGCCCTGGCTGCCTGTCGACGGGTGGAAGGTGGCCTGAGCCTGCACCCGGCCTGAGGCGCGGACGGGCGTTGGCACACGGGATACGCAGCGGCGATCGAAGTCTCGGAGCCCCTCTTGACCCACCCCACCCGCATCGCTGTCGCCCTCCTCCTCCTTGGGCTGGTTGGCTGTCCCGAGCCCGTGCCCACCAACGAAGGCGGCGCCATCTCGCCCGGCGAGCCCGGCGCAAACCTCGGCCAACAAACCGGCGGCGCCCCGCCCTCCAGCGGAATGACCAACCCGGAGGGCAGCGCCGGCGCCATGCCGGCCGCTGGCACCATCATGGGCGAGGTCCCGGACAGCGAGCGCACGCCCAAGTTCACCCAGGAGCAGCTCGCCGCGTCGGGGTCCACCATCAAGGGCACCGTCACCTGCGCCGACTGCGAGGGTCAGATCCTCATTCGCGTGCTGCCGCCGCCCCCCGAGAGCCCGAGCGGCGCGGTCGAGGTGATCGAGCTGCTCACCCTGGCGGTCTTCCCCTCGGCGGGCCCCTTTGAGCTCAAGGTGCCTTCCGATCGCGAGCGCGTGATCCTCCAGGTGGTCGATGACGCCAACAAGGACGGCCAGCCCACCGTCGGCGAGCGCATGGGCCTGCCGCTGACCGGCGCCACCGAGGTGAAGTCGCTGGTCGAAGGCGTGGAGCTCACCGTCGGGGTCTTCCCCGAGATGCCGGCCAAGGACGCCGCCGGCCAGCCCCTCACCGGCTCCCAGGGCTCGGCCACCGGCTCCACGATCCCCACGGCCCCCGAGGGCCAGGTCACCCCGCCCACCCCCGGCGGCGGCACCACTGCACCGGCGACCGGCGGCCCCACCACCGCGACCACCCCGGCCACCGGCGGGCCCACCACGCCCACCACCCCGGCCACCGGCGGCCCCACCACCCCGACCACCCCGGCCACCGGCGGCCCCAC
>JBEIQK010000501.1:0-4905 GCA_040376505.1 Alphaproteobacteria bacterium
CGGAAGTTCCCAAGCGCCGCGAACCCGCGCCCCATCTGCGCGCACGTATCGACGTGCAGGCATCGCCCGCACCCGCCGAGACACGCCGTCGACGTCTCGTCGTGCGCAACCCCGCACAGCCCCGCGATGCACCTATCGATCATCGCGAGTCGGGCGTCAGAGAGCTTCTCCGCTAGGTGCGCCCGCTTCACCAGCGAACCCTTCACCGCCGGCTCCACGAGAGGCACCGTGGCGCGTGCAATCGTCGCCGAGCGGATGAATCGCGCCGCCTCCTCATGAGTAGCAAAACTCCGGCTCGTACTGAAGACCGAGCCATCTGCCGTCGCCGCTTCAACGAGCCTCAGGTCGTTGAAAACGCCACTCACGCCCACCGCGTCCGAGTACACCCCGAAGAAGACGTCCGGCGCCGCCGCCCGCCCCCTTTCCTCCTCCGCCAGGGTCACCATCGCGGCATCGGCGCCCCCGCGGCACGTCGGGCGGGCATGCACGAAGCCCAAGCCGCGCTACTCCATTCGCTCGCCCAGCGCGAACGCCGCCGTGCACCCAGCGCACACGATACCACCCCCGCCGTACTGGCACGGCTGGGAGCACACCCCCGAGACGCCCTCCGGCTCGCCCCCTCGCACTCGCGGCTCCTTGGGGGCGACTCTCCCCTCGCTGCCGCGATTTGCCGCGTGCTGCTTGAGGTTGAGCCGTCCAAGGTCCGCCGCCACGTCGCCCAGGCTCTCCTCCGCCCCGCCCGGGTCGTCCACGAACGGGACGTACCCACCCGGCGAGGGTGGCGCCGTCGGTCCCGCGTCGGCCTCGGCCTCCGCCGTTGCTTCCCACCCCGCCTGCGTGGGCGACCAGACTCCTCCCGCCAGCCCGATCTCGGTGTTGGCTCTCCTGAAGTCGAAGCAACGGCGTTCCACCACTCCACCGGCCGAGGCGACCACAGGCCCTACGAGGTGGTCGACGCTCCAGAATTGCACCGGATCGGCCTCGTACGACTCCCGTGCACCCGCCTTCTCCCGTAGGAAGATAGGTCCCGCGCCCACCTTCCGCGCCGCCTTCGTCAGGTCGAGCCGCCAGTACTCCACGACCAGCTCGTCGCCGTCGTCGCTGACCACCTGACACAGGCTGCCCACCCCGCCGCCCTCGGCGAGCGCGTACACGAACGAGCCGGGGAGGCGTACGTCCCGCTCCAGGGTGAACCTGGTCGCCAGCTGCACGGCACTCGCACCTGCGGCGCGGGGGAACAACACCAGTGATATCGGCCTCCGGTTTGTGCAATCTTGCCACCCGTGCGGCGTGTGCGCCGCGAGGCAGGGACTGCCAGCCGGATACTGCCCCACCACGAGCCCATGCCTCAGCATCTTTGACCATGCCGGGTCCCCGTCCGCGGGTACCAGCGCGAGCGCCGTCGGACGCTGGCCCATGTGCTCAGCCATCGCCTCTTGCACCCTCCGCAGCGCCGAACCCACGGTCGAGGAGGTGGGATGTACCCACATCCGCCGTGGCCCGTCCTCCCGGGCTGCCGGGCTCTGCTGAGCCAACTCCCGCTCAGCACCGATGAAGCTCGAGAACGGCCCGAACCTTGCGCTCAGGCGCTTGAACTCCCCGCTCCGCAGCCGGAACCGTGACTCCTCGATCGCGTCCCCACGCGACGTCTGGTCCGGCCGATCGAGCTTCTCCCCGGGCGTGTGCGTCACCCTGAGCGCGAACCCGTGGGTCTCGCTCAGCCTCAGCAGACGCCGAACAAGCTCCTGCATGTCGGCCGCCTTGGACGAGAACTTGCTCGCCGCGCCGCGCGCTGCCATGTTGTCGGTTTCCACGAGGACGGTCTTGCCTCGCAGCCGCCCTCCCCCCACCTCGCACACCCGCACGATGCCCAACAGCTCGCGCCAGTTGATCGGGCGACGGCGCTCGGCGTGCGTGAAACTGAGGGCCGCCTCCTCGCGGGCGCCGTCGAGCCACAGCACCTGGCCCGTACCCCAGTTGCTCGCATCGGTGCCTGTGAGCACCGCCTCCGCGGCCTCGCCGTTCCCCACAAGGGGGGCCAAGCTGCGCTGGTCGAGATGGCCCTGCCACCACCGTAGATCTCGCCAAAAGGCCGGCGACACCTCGAGGTCCCGCCACCCCGCCGAGGCCGGCTTCACTTGTCCGCGCTGCCAATCCACGACCAGCCCTTTGAACTGGCTGAGCATGCCCTGCATGTACGTGCGGCCTCCCTTGACCACCTGGGAGACGAAGACCAGCTTGCCCAAGAAGCTCGCGAGCGCCCTCGGATCCGCCACCAGGTCGCCCTCGCCCGGCTCGAGTGCCAGCCACGCCTCGATCTCCGAGACCAGCTTAGCACGCCGCTTCCGGGTTATCGTGATGCCCCTGAGCCCCTCGGTGTTGCAAATCAAGAGCCCCAGGAACTCGATGCACCGGCACGGTCCGCGCTTCTTGTGCGGCGCCCACTGAAGCCCCCTCGCCGCGAACTCAGCTTCGAGCAGAGTCATGCCCTGCCGGGTGAGCTCCTCCGTGTCACCAATCACAAGGACGTCATCGACGAACACGTGGAAATGGATCCCCAGTCCCGCGCACTGCTTGCGCAACCTCGCGATGACCGCCTCGGTTATGCCACAGAAGAGGCGCGGGGACTCGATGTACCCGAACGGCAGCCGGGTGGCCCACATCAGCCGCCCCGTGCCCGGATGGCGCACCACAAGCCGCTTCTTGCTGTCTTCCGCGATGGGCACGTGCCAGAAGCCGTCCCTGATGTCGTACTTCGCAAAGTGCGAGCCGGGCTGGATGTCCGCCCGCGCATCCCACACGCTCGGCAGCGTGAACGCCGCCGACGGGACCACCCGGTTTGTGCCCACCGAATAATCGTGGCAGAGCCGCCACTTCCCCCCACCTTGGTCGGCGATCGTCCATGGCGAGATGGTCGATGATTCCAGCACCTCAGCGAGCCGGTGGGCGGGCACGTACTCCATGGCGCCCGCGAGCAGCCCGCGGTCCGCCTCGGTGATGCTCTTCAGCAGGCCCTCCTGGCTCTCCCACCGGTAAAAGGGGACCTCGGTTGGGAACACCTCCGCCCACGGGTAAATGCCCACCCCGCGCCTCGCCATGATCTCATCCAGCTCGCGAGGGAGCCCGATATCCCACCTCTCCTTTTCCCACGGGATCGGCGTATACGATCGCGCGGCCTTCGCCGACGACGGTTCCGTCTGCGCGCCCGGCCGGTCCCGCGGATCCATCGCCGCCTCCGCCAGCGCATAGTCGACCGCGCCCGTCGACTTCGAGCTCGCGTCGCCGATCGCCCAGAATGCCCCGCCTCGTGCCATGACCGCGTCACGTCCCTCCTCGGCGTACGCGGGGCTTCCCCGCCTGACCCGTCGCACCAGCCGGAAGCCCGCCCTCCGCAGCAGGTCCCCCTCGCCGGCACCGTACACGTGCACAGTCACTCGGGTGCCCGGCGACGACCTCACGACCGCGCCGATCCGAGGCAGCATCGCCGCGGTCTGTCCCCAAGGCAGGAATACGAGGGTGTTACGCCCCGACAGCGCGGCTAAGGCCGGCCCCACTCCCACCCGCTCGATGGGCTTGACGGCATCCATCGACGCCCACCACGGCGCTGGCCCGACCATCGCGTCATAATCGCCGGCCCAGGAGTAGTACAACTCCCTCGCCTCTGACTCGAGCACCGTCTCCGCCGTCGGCGGCGAGATGGGCGCCTCCTCACCCTCGAGAAACACCGGGCGGTAACTCGGCGCTCGAGGCGGCTGAGGAAGGGGGCGAGGTAGAGGTTGGGGTTTAGTCGGCGGTCGAGGTTGAGGCTGAGCGAGCCCCCGCAACTCCACCCCCTGATCCGGCGACACCCCGCCGGCCCCCCGCAGCCAGTGGCTCATCCGCCTCCTGCTCCGCTGCGGGTTCTCTAGGAACTCGTCGAACGTGATCGCCTCCAGCCCGAAGCGCCGCTCAACCTCCCGCATCGCCGCCTGACCAAAGACGTAATCGCCGTACACCGGCGGGACCGCCTGGGTCAGACCCTCGAAATCCATGTGGTCGCGGTCGATCCCCATGGCGGCCGCACACTCAGCCATCGTGCACCCGACCGGTTGGGTACCCTGCACCGCCCAGAGGTTGCCCTGGCAGCCACATCGCGCCGCGGGGCGCCCGAAGGCGTCCAGCCGGCCCCACTGCCGTCGGCCGCCTAGACACGTGCCGCGCCTCAGGCTGAGACCCGACGAAACGAGGGCCTCGTCCACCCTGAGGTCAAAGTTCGCCTCGAACGACCGCGGGCGATCGACGTGAAGGCCGAAGTACGCCCCCCTCAGCGTGCACGTGTGACTCGCCCCGACCGAGGGCGAGCCGACCGTCTCGACCGCGTAGAGGCCACCCGAACCCACGCACGCGTCGACAACCCCCTGGTGCCCTGCGATAGTCTGTCCGTCATCGGCCCCTCCGTGCGGTCGCGCGGCCGCTGCCAAGGTCACGAAAGCCTTGGAGCGAGAACGGAGCTCCCGCAACCTCGAGACGTCGTCCGGTCCACCCACCGAGAACGTCTCCCTCCCAAAGCGCTCCCGATACCTTGGCTGGTCTACGCAGTCCTGACCGTGTGCCGCACCCCCCGCGCGCCGGATCCCCTCCACCAGGCCGCCTTGCCCGCAGGAGGTGACGACTGCGACCGGGGTGTGGCCCGAGGTCAACCGCCGGAGGAGGCTGACGTAGTGCCGGTACCACCCTGTCGCCTGCGCCGCTAGCTCCGCCTGGGCCACGAACGCGGACTCATCCGCAAGATTATCGCCCCCCCCACACGCGAAGCTGCGAGGCGGCCGTGCGCCCACCCCGGGCCTTGGCGTCTCCATCGGCTGATTCTCGGACGTGATCCGGAGTGGATCCGTGATCCGGACGTGATCCGGACGTGATCCGGAG
>JBEIQK010000253.1:0-8202 GCA_040376505.1 Alphaproteobacteria bacterium
CGGTTCCCCCACAACAAAAAGCCCTTGCGCAGGCCGGGCAGGCTGCCCTCGCTCACCGCGGCGCCGCGGCCCTTGAGCGCCTCGCCGGCCTTCAGCACCGCCGCCGCCTGGGCGGGCTGGGGGTCGCGCCAGGTCGGCCGGGGCAGCAGCACCACGCGCAGCCCAGCGAGCGCCTCGGTGGCGGGGTCGCGGCGCAGGGCCGCCGGGAGATCGGGCCCCGCGAGGATGCGCAGCAGAGGCCAGAGATCAACGGCCTTGCGGCAAAGGGGCCCCGTGGAGAGCATGCCCTCGGCCTCGGCGCCATTGGCGGATGGAAACTGTCCACTGTTGGGGATCAGGCCTGGGCTGCACTTGTGACCAAAGACGCCGTTGAAGAAGGCCGGCAGGCGGATCGAGCCGCCGACGTCAGAGCCCAGGCCGAAGGGCGAGGCCCCGGAGCCGACGATGGCGCCCTCCCCGCCCGAGCTGCCGCCGACGATGTGCGCAGACTGGTAGGGGTTGTTGGTGCGGCCGTAGACCCGGTTGTCGGACTCCAACCACATGCACAGCTCGCTGGTGTTGGTGAGGCCCAGCGGGATGGCGCCCGCGCCCCGCAGGCGGGCCACGGTGATCGCGTCGGCGGGGCTGCGGTAGGCCGCGCGGCTGACGAGGCCGGCGCAATTGGGCATGCCGGCGAAGGCGAAGCTCTCCTTGATGGTGCAGGGCACGCCGTGCAGGGGCGGCAGCGGGTGGCCCGCCTCCTGGTGGGCGTCGGCTGCTTCGGCCTCGGCGCGAGCAGCCGCAAAGCGCTCCACCACGATGGCGTTGAGGGTGGGGTTGACGGCGCGGGCATGGGCGATGTGGGCGTCGACCACCTCGACGGCGCGCAGCTCCTTGCGGGCGATCGCTGCCGCCAGGGCGGTGGCGGAGGCGAGGCGCAGATCATCGGGGGGCGTCATGGTGGCTCCGGTTGGCGGCTCCACGGCCTGACACGGCGCATTCACGACCGCAAGGAGACCCCGTCAAACGCCCCCACCTGTACCGTAGCCCCGGCGCAGGTGCGCCGGACTGGCTAAGGGGGGCTCGACCGCGGCGACTCCAAGGAACGACCTCATGGCGACCCCCTCTTCCCCCTCCGCGCCGGCGCGCGATGTCCCTCTGTTGGCGCGTGGCGTCGGGGTGCTGCTGCCGCCGAGCGTGCGGCGCTGGTTCTGGCGCAGCTTCTACTCGCTGCTCGTATGGATCTCCAAGGGCAAGGAGGTGGACTTCACCTGCATGAACTGGGGCTACCACGAAGAGGGCGCCGTCTGGCCCGAAGGCCTGGGCGTAGAGAACTACTCCAAGCAGCTCTACCTTGCGCTCGTGCGGGGCATTCCGCTGGAGGGGAGCACCCTGGCGGAGATCAGCTGCGGCCGCGGCGGCGGGCTCGCCACCGTTCACAAGCTGGCCCGTCCGGCCGCCAGCCATGGGGTCGATCTGACGCCGGGCAACATCGGACTGTGCAACCAGAAATTCGGCGGCATCGCAGGCCTTGACTACAAGGTCGGCGACGCGATGGCCCTGCCCTTCGCCGACGCCTCCCTCGACGCGGTGCTGACGGTCGAGGCCAGCCACTGCTATCCCGATGAAAAACAGTTCGCCCGTGAGGCTGCCCGGGTGCTCCGTCCCGGCGGCTACCTGCTGTGGACGGACTTTCGCGTCACCGAAGACCTCCCCGCCTTGAAGGCGGCCCTGGAGGCGGACTTCGAGCTGCTGGTCGAGCGCGACATCAGCCAGAACGTGCTGGCCGCCATGGCCGCCGACGGTCCCCGCCGCCAGGCGATGATCACGGCGGCGAGCCCGCCGCTCCTCAAGGGCATCCTCACCTACTTCGCTGCCGCCAGCGGCGAGACCGAGAGCGTCCGCAGCTTCATGCGCGGCGACCGGATCTACTTCATCCTCCAGCTCCGCCGGCGCGGCGCAGCCCTCTGAAGATCGCAGCCCCCTTGCGGGTTCACCCGCATCCCGCACGCGAGCGACACCATGCACTGGACCCTGCACCTCCTCACCTTCGGGTTTGGCTATGTTTACGCCACCGCCGTCGAGTGGAGCGTTCACCGGTTCATCTTTCATGGACTGGGCAAGCGCTACAAGGCCCTGAGCTTTCACTGGGCGCAGCACCACCGGGCGGTGCGCCAGCACGAAGGGGGCGACCCCTCGTACCATTCGTCGGTCTTCTCCTGGTCGGCCCACGGTCGCGAGGTCTGGGGGGTCGCCTTGGGGCTGCTGCTGCACACACCGCTGATCCCCTACCTGCCGGGCTTCTTTCTGGGGGCGATGGTGGTGGGGCTCAACTACGCCCGCATCCACCGCAAGTCGCACCTCGACCCGGCCTGGTGCCAACGGTCGCTGCCCTGGCATTGGGACCACCACATGGGCAAGAACCCCGACGCCAACTGGTGTGTCACCAATGAGTGGTTCGACAAGCTGATGGGCACCCGCGAGTTGGGCCCAGCCAGCAAGCCAGAGCCTTAGAAGAGCCTGAGCTGACGGGCCTCACCGGGGCGTCGGAAGGGGCTGGGGCTCGGCAAGGGGGGTGGTTTTTCGTAGCCCAGGCGATCCCGCCACAGGGTGAAGAGCTGCTCGGTGACCGCCCAGGCCTCGCCGCTGCCCTTCATACGGGCGCCAAATTCGGGACTGTTCAGGGCGCCATCGCGGGCGCGGCGGATGCGCGCCATCACGCTGTCCACCGCCAGGGGGCGGGCTTCGCGCAGGCGCTCTTCGAAGACGGTGGCGACGGCGCCGGCGAGGCGCACCAGGATCATCCAGGCCCATTGGGCTCCCGCTTCACGGGCGGCCTTGAGCGTCTCGGGGATGGCCCGATCGTTCAGGCCTGGGATGATCGGCCCCAGGCTGACGCCGACCGGCACGCCAGCCTGCGCGAGGGCCGCCATCGCCTTGAGCCGGAGGGCCGGCGGCGGCGCGCCGGGCTCCAATTGGCGAGAGAGCTCCGGATCGAGCAGGGGGATGGAGAAGTTCACCCGCGCGGCGGCCCGCTCGTGCAGCGCCACCAGCAGGTCGATATCGCGGGTGACCAGGGGAGATCGGGTGATGATGCCCACAGGATTGTGATGGTCGAGACAGACCTGCAAGCAGGCGCGGGTGAGTCCGAGCCGGCGCTCCACCGACTGGTAGCAGTCGGTCACCCCGGAGAAGGCCACCAGCTCGCCCTTCCAGCGGGGCCGCGCGAATTCGGCGGCGAGGAGCTCGGCGGCGCGCGGCTTGTAGACGATGCGGCTGTCGTGATCGGTGCCGGCGCCAAATCCCAGGTACTCATGAAAATTGCGGGCGTAGCAGTAGGCGCAGGCGTGGGTGCAGCCCCGATAGGGATTGACGCTCCAGTCAAAGCCGACATCGGGGCTGTCGTTGTGGGCGAGGATGCTTGCGCTGGCGTCCTCGATCAGCTCGACCCGGATGGGAGGGGGCGGCTCCTCCCAGTCGATCTCGGTGCTGGCGAAGCGCGAGCGGGGGTTGGAGAGGAGGCGTCCCATCGGCCCCGCCTACCCCGCTCCTACTTGAGGTCCAGCTCGATGGTGAGCGGCTCGTTCAACACCAGCAGCTTCTCGAAGAAGACCGGATGCCCGTTAAGCGGCAGGGTCACCCGCACCGGCTCCACCCCGCCCGCCTTCGCCGCAGCGTCAAACACGGCGTTGGCCTGCTGGCGCACCGCCGCCTGGGCAGCCTCGCTCGACATGCCGCCGACGTCCACCGGGGTGAAGCGATCGACCGCCCGCATGCTCCCGCTGGCGCCCTTGCGCTTCAGGGTGGAGGCGTCGGGCAGGTAGACGGTCCAGGCCACCGCGGTGGCGGGCACGCCCACCTGAGGGAGCTGGCTGCTCAGGCTGCCGCGGCCCTTCTTGTCCATCGGGGCGCCCGTCTCGACATAGACCAGCTCCACGGCGAAGCGGGCCAGATCGGCGCCCGCGGTCTGGGAGCGGGCCAGGGGCACCAGCACCTTGCCATCCTCAGCCCGCGCCGCCTTCACCGCCCGCCCAGCGACGAAGCTGCTCCAGAGCTCGGCGCCTTGGGGCAGCTCCACCCGCAGGTACTGGGCCGAATTGTTGCGCATCGCGTAGGTCACCTGGGTCAGTCGCCGGCCGTCGGGGGTGAGCACGGTGGTCGCCTCGGCCTGGTCCACCAGGGTCACGAGCATGTCGACCTCGGGGTACTGGCGCACGGTCAGCGGCAGCTTCCAGCCGTCGGCCCGGTAGGTGAAGCCGAAGAGCACCGGAAAGTCGGTCTGGCCGAGGATGGCGGCGGGCAGCTCGCGCACGTCGACGGGGCGCAGGCCGCTGAGCGCACCCGGCGCCAGCTCCAGGTTGCTGCGGGCGTCGAGGCCAAGCCAGCCCTTGACCCGCTCGACACCCAGCACGCTCACGTCGGGGACATCGAGGGTGCCGCCCTTCTCTTGGAGGGGCTTTTCATAGTCCAGGCGCAGCGAGAAGCTGCCCTTGGCCTCAAAGGTGAGGTCGACGTCGACCACCTTGCGCGGGCCGCCCTCGGTGACCTTCCAGTCGCCGACGCCGCGGCCGGTCACGTCGATCAGCGTGAGATCAGAGGGGATGGACAGTCGAAGGTGATCGACACCGGCGTGCAGAATGCTGTAGTCAATGGTGCTGGTGCCGCGCAGCAGGCCCTCGCCGACGCCGATCAGCGCCTTGTGCTCGGCGTAGAGCTTTGCGGTGGCAACCGTGGCGGTGGCCTCCTCGGCGGCCCGCTGCCAGGTGACCGACAGGTTGCCGGTGGGCGGCAGGAGGACGTCGATCACCCGCTTGCCCGCGGCCTCGCTCTTCACCACCCGCTGGGCGTTGGCCACCTGAAAGTCGAGGGCCTTGTCGGCCGGCACCGTCAGCTTCAGCTCGGTGGCGCCCGAGGGGGCGAGACCGAAGGCGAAGCCGCTCTGACCGGCGCTCTCCCAGGTGGAGACGGCGAAGTCGAGCTCGATCTCGATGGGGCCCTTCTGGTTGGTGACAAAGGTGTACCAGCCACCGTCCAGGTAGATCGGCGCCTCAACCTTGTTCACCCGCGCGCCGCGCAAGGCCACCGAGGTCGGCAGCAGCGGGATCGCGACCCAACCCGTGTCTTTGAGCACATCCACCCGCACCCGGGCCGTGAAGACGGTGCTCTCACCCTCCACGACGCCGGTGTAGGCGGCGCGGGCGAGGGCGTAGTCGCGCGGGGCCACCTCGGGCTTCTCTTTGGGGGCCAGCCCCTTTTCGTACAGGGCGCGAAAGTCATTCCAGGGCAGGGTGACCCGGGCGGCGGGGATGTCGTCGGCGGCCGAGGCGACCAGGGAGAGGGCGAGCAACAAAACAGACATCAGGGTCTCCAGGTGGAGCAGCGCAGCTCAAGGTGAAGGGGCTGGTTGGGGGCCAGGAGCTGCTGCTCCAGGGTGATGGTCTGGGGGAGGCGGGGGATGGCCAAGGTGAGCGTGGCGGCCGACACGCCCTCGGGGAGGTTGATGAGCGAGGTCGGCCGCTCGATCGGCGACGGCCCTTCGTCGCGCTGGCGCTTGGCGGCGAGGCCGCGAACCGTGGCGGCGGTGCGGGCGATGGGGGCCGGACGTGCCCGCCCCTCAATGAGGACCTCGGCCACGTCTTCTTTGTCGGACTCCTCCTGGGTGTGCTCGACAAGGACCTCGTCGGCGACGAGCACGCGCCGCTGGATCGCCTTCTCGGCCAGAACCGGGGCGGGGGCGTCGTAGGGCTTGTCTTCGGCCTTGGCGGGCGCCGCCGATCCGGTGGCTGGCGGGGCCGTCGGCGCCTGGACCGGCATGGGCTTCGGAGGCGAGGGCGGCAGAGCCGTGGCCGCCTCGGCGACCTTGGACTTCGCCGCGGTGGCTCTCCCATTCCCTTTGTTTTTGTCACGCGACGTGACCACCACACCGGGAACGCTCTGCACCACCGATTGAAACGAACGCCCGACGGGGATGGACTCCAAACGGTCTTGCGTGAGGGTGACCTTGAGGTCTTCGGTGGCGGCAGCCACAGGCTCAGGCTCCTCGGGGGCTTCGACATCATCGACCGACACTGCGTCTTCGAAGAAGCCGATCTCCCCGCCCAGCAGCCCGCCGATGTCCGCGTCGGCGTCCGGCGCCTCGGCGACCTCCGGCTCGGTGACCGGGGAGGACGCCCACCGATCGGCCTTCTTGCCGCTGAAGGACCCGCTGTCTTGCTTGCGGGCCTTCGACGACGACAGGCTGCTCACCCGCGCCTGGTAGCTGCGTAGATTGTCCTTCTGGTCGAGCTCCTCTACCTGCTCGACCGCCGCGAGCTGGTTGGTGACCTCCACCAGCTTTCCGTACACCTCCAGCGCACCGTCCACGTCGCCCGCCCGCTCCAGGGCTGCAGCCTCCTTCTCGAGGGTGGCCTGGGCCGCTTCCTCATCCATCGAGCGGGCCCGCGCCATCTCGCGCAAGCGCCGGCTGGCGGCCTCATCGTCACTCTTGACCTCGGCCTTGTTGAGCAGGATGTCGACGTTGCCGCGTAAGGCCTGGGCCGAGGAGTTGGAGGGGTCGTAGGAGAGGCTCTGCTCGAGCAGCGCATCGGCCTCGTCGAAGCGGTTGTCTTTGTAGGCGCTGTAGGCCTGGTTCCACAGGTTCACGGACTGGGTGCTGCTGCCGCGGTCCACCGTGGTGTCGAGGGTCTGTTCATCGGCTTCGATCGCCCGGTTGGCGCGCCCCACCAGCAGCTCGCCGCTGGACACGCCGCGGGGGCGCAGGGAGCCCTCGATCTCGCGCAGGCGAACGCCCTCGGGGAGGTGCAGCTCGACGATCACCGCGTTTACCGGCGCCTCGATCACCGGGAGCGGCATGTCCACCCGCCCGCGCCGCATCAGGCTGGGCCCGCGCCCGATCACCATCAGCTCCACCGGCAGGCTCACCAGCCCGGAGACGGTCTCAATCGACTTTTCGAGGGGGATCCACAGCTCATCGGGCCCGGCGGTGACGGGATTGACCACCCGCCCTGCCACCTTGGCGCCGAGCAGCCGGCTCCCCGGCGGGAGGCGCAGGCGCAGGTAGGGGCTGCGGTCGTTGCGAACGGTGAGCTCGGCGTTGAGGGCCAGCCCGCCTTCGGGAGAGAGGTACACGTCGTAGCGGGCGTGATCGACCACCGTAGGCGGACCCTCCACCGGCACCACTGAGAGCGCCGACCAGCGCAAGCTCGGGCTGGCCCCGTCTACGACATAGGCGCCAACTGACTTTCCATCGAGCCGGCCGATCAGCGCAGGGGGCAGGCTGCGCTGGGGCGTGGGCTTGAGGCCGGGCCCCATCTCCGGCACCAGGAGGGAGTCATCGCCGCGCAGCACCGACACAAAGCCCTTCACGGCGCCGCCGAGCGGCATCGGCACCGGGGCGGGCCCGGCGGCGGCCGTCGGCGCGGCGGCCCGCCAGCGCACCGCGAGGGTCACGAGGCTGCGCTCCGGGCGGCTCAGGCGCACGTCCACGCGATCGCCCTGCTGAACAAAGCCCTCCACGCCGTGGCCCTCCACCTCCAGCGACTGGATGGCGCCGGGGAGCCGAAAGGAGACAGACCCAACCTCGCCATTGGCCACGCGCCAGCGCAGGGTCGCGCTGCCGGCCGCCTCGCCGGCCTCTCCGCGCAGGGCCGCCTCCACCTCGGTGCGCAGCGTGAGCGGACGCGCCGCTCGACTGCCAGTCGGCGCCCAGGCGAGGCGAAGGTCGGTCTGCGGCCCCAGCACAAAGCCCCCCGCGGCGGGCTGCCCGCCGGGGAGGGTCCAGTCAAAGGCGGCGCGGTCGACCCAGATGCGGGTGCGCGCCGCCGCGGCGAGCTGGAGGTTGATGGCGCGCTCGGTGGTGGGCACCCGACCGACGAGCTCGATGGTGGCAGGGCCATCGAGGCGTAGGACGAGGCGGCGCCAGCCGTCGGGCCCCGGCGGGAGCGCCAGCGCGGCGCCGTTGACCGTGGCCGACTCGAGGGTCAGCCCCGCGATCAGCGGCAGGTCCACCCACCCGGGGCGGAGAGACCGAAGGTCGACGCGGGCCCGCACCCGAACCGCGCCCTCGATTGGCTCCACCCAGAGCGCGCGGGCATCGACCGTGTAGAACACCGGCGCCACGGGCTCGGCGGGCGCGGCCTTGTCGAGGAGCACCGCCGGCGGCACCACCACCACCGCAGCGGGCGTGGGCTCCGCGGCGAGGGCGACAAGGCTGAGCAGAGAGAG
>JBEIQK010000342.1:0-6588 GCA_040376505.1 Alphaproteobacteria bacterium
CCCGGTGGACTGGTACCCCTGGGGCCCCGAGGCGCTCGATCGGGCCGCCGCCGAAGACCAACCGATCCTGCTGAGCGTGGGCTACTCGGCCTGCCACTGGTGCCATGTGATGGAGCGCGAGAGCTTCGAAGACGAAGCCACCGCCCAGCTCATGAACGAGCTCTTTGTCAACATCAAGGTCGACCGCGAAGAGCGCCCCGACCTCGATGAGATCTACATGCGCGCCGTGCAGGCCTTCACCGGCGGCCGCGGCGGCTGGCCGATGACCGTCTTCCTCACCCCCAAGGGCGAGCCCTTCTACGGCGGCACCTACTTTCCCCCGAGCGCCGCCACGGGATGCCGGCCTTCTCCGAGGTCCTCGGCCACTGCGCCCGCCTGTACCAGTCCGATCGGCAGCGGGTCGACAAGGTCAGCGCCGACGTGCTGCGCCACCTCCTGCAAGGGGGCCGGATGCCCGCCGCCGACCCGGCCCTGGGCGAGGCCTGGCTGCCGCGGCTCGTCGTCAGCCTGCGCGAGGCCTTTGATCGCAAGGAGGGGGGCTTTGGCGGCGCGCCGAAATTCCCACCCCATGGCGCGCTCCAGGCCCTGCTGGCCGCCGCCGTGCTGCACCAGGATCGCGAGGCCCTGGCGATGGCCACCCGCACGCTCGATGGCATGGCCAAGGGCGGCATGTACGATCTGCTGGGCGGCGGCTTTGCCCGCTACTCGGTCGACGGCCGCTGGCTGGTGCCCCACTTCGAGAAGATGCTCTACGACAACGCCCAACTGGTGCCGGCCTACACCGCGGCCTTTCAGATCACGGGCTCACCCCACTACAAGCGCGTGGTCATCGAGACCCTCGACTATGTGCTGCGCGAGATGACCCTGCCCGAGGGCGGCTTTTGCGCGGCCCAGGACGCCGACTCCGAGGGCGAGGAGGGCCGCTACTTCGTCTGGACCCCCGACGAGCTGCGCGATCTCCTCGGCCTCTTCGACGGGGCGCGGGTGGCCGGCCTCTTCGGCGTGACCCCCGAGGGCACCTTCGAGCATGGCGCCAGCGTCCTGCGCCTCGAACGGCCCATCGAGCAGCTCGAGCCGGCCGATCAGGCCCTGCTGGGGCGGGCGAAGGCCGTGCTCAAGGCGGCCCGCGACGCCCGGGTGGCGCCGGGGCGCGACGACAAGGTGATCACCGCCTGGAACGGGCTCATGATCAGCGCTTTCGCCCAGGCCGGCGCCGCCCTCGGCGAGCGCCGCTACGTCGAGGCCGCCCAGAAGGCCGCCGCCTTCCTGCTCGACCGCTGCCGTCCGGCGGGGCGCCTGCTGCGCACCTACAAGGGCGGCCAGGCGCACACCCTCGCCTTCGCCGACGACCACGCCGCCTTGCTGCTCGGCCTCCTCGATCTCTACGCCGCCACCGGCGATCTCGGGCAGCTCGACGAGGCCCTGGCCCTGGCCGACACGCTGGTCGACCTCTTCTGGGATGAGCAGGGCGGCGGGCTCTGGTACACCGGCCGCGACGCCGAGGCGCTGATCACCCGCAGCAAGAACCTGATCGGCGGCGCCGAGCCCGCCGCCAACGGCATGGCTGCCCTGGCCTTCGCTCGCCTCGCCGTGCTCTGTGGCCGACGCGATCTGGGCGAGCGGGCCGACGCCATCCTGCGCGCCACCCAACCCCTCGTCGACCGGGCGGCCCGGGCGCTCGGCGTGGAAGCCCTGGCGGCGGCCTGGCGCACCGGCCGCTGCGCCGAGCTGGCCGTGGTGGGCCCCCGCGAAGATCCGCGCACCGCCGAGCTCCTCGCCGCGGCCCGTCGCCGCTACCTGCCCCTGCTCTGCCTCGCGCAGGTGGAGCCGGAACAACTGTCCACCGCGGTCTCTCGCCTGCCCTGGCTGGAAGGAAAGGGGGCCGGCCCCGTGCCCAAAGCCTACCTCTGTGAAGGATCGGCCTGTCAGATCCCCACCCCGCGGCCCAATGAGCTGGCCGCCCAACTCGACGCCCTGGTGCGCCCCCGCGCCGAGGCCATCCAGGAGGCGCGGGTGCGGGCGCCGGCCCTGTCCACCCGCCCCGAGGACTGGATCAACAGCGCGCCGCAGTCCCTCGCTGCGCTGCGTGGACAGATCGTGCTCCTCGACTTCTGGACCCACTGCTGCATCAACTGCCGCCATGTCCTGCCCGAGCTCGCCGCCGTCGAGGCCCGCTACGCCGGGCGGCCGGTGGTGGTGATCGGCGTCCACAGCGCCAAGTTCACCACCGAGCAGCAGGCCCAGAGCGTGGCCGACGCCGTTGCGCGGGAGGGCATCGCCCACCCGGTCGTGAACGATCCCACCCACCGCCTGTGGGATCAGTACGCCGTCAAGGGCTGGCCCACCCTGGTGCTGATCGACCCCACCGGCCGCATTGCCTGGCGTCAGTCCGGCGAGGTCGAGCGCGAGACCCTCTTCGCCCAGATCGATCGCCTCCTCGAAGAGCCCGGCCTCAGTCAGGCCGCCGCTCCACTCCCCTCCCCTGTCCGCGACGAAGGCGGCCCCCTGCGCTTTCCCGGCAAGGTCTCTCTGTTTACGGGCGAGATTCAGGGCGACCCCTACGCCGCCGAGAGCCGGGTCTATGTCGCCGACAGCGGCCACCACCGCGTGCTCGAGCTGGCCCTCTCCCGGGGCGAAGACGGCTGGCCGGTGGCGCGGCTCCTGCGAAGCTTTGGTAGCGGCCAGCCGGGCTTTGACGACGGGCCCGCCGCCGTCGCCACGCTACACAATCCCCAGGGGCTCGATCGGGTGGGAGACCTGCTCTTCGTCGCCGACACCAACAACCACGCCCTGCGGGTGATCGATCTGGCCGACGAAGAGGTGGCCACCGCCGCCGGCACCGGCGAGCTCGGCCGCGGCGAGCGCAGCACCCCCGGCCAGCGCCCCCGCGACCTCGCCCTGCGCTCCCCCTGGGACGTCGCCGTGGCCGGACCCCACAATGGCAGCGCCCCCGAGGGCGGCGAGGCCGTGCTGATCGCCATGGCCGGCAGCCACCAGCTTTGGGTGTACCTGCCGCACAAAGACCGCATCGGCCTCTTCGCCGGCTCGGGGGTCGAAGACCACATCGACGGCCCGATGGAGGAGGCGGCCTTCGCCCAGCCGAGCGGCCTCGCGCTCTATGGCCGCTACATCTTCATCGCCGACGCCGAGGTCTCCAGCGTGCGCGTCATCGACGCCGCCGAGGGCCGGGTGGGAACCCTGGCCGGTCAGGGCCTCTTCGACTTTGGCGATGTCGACGGCGTCGGCGACGACGTCCGGCTGCAGCATCCGCTCGGGGTGGCCACCGCCGACGGCATCGTCTATGTCGCCGACACCTACAACCACAAGATCAAGGCGATCGACCTGAACGGAGGCGTCACCTCCACTCTTTGCGAGGGGGGCCTCCAGGAGCCCGGCGGGCTCTGCGTCGCCGGGGATCACCTCCTCGTGGCCGATACCAACGCGCACCGCCTTGTGGCGGTGGATCGTCAGTCCGGCGCCCTGCGGGCACTGACGATCGAGGGTCTCGTGTAGCCGGCCCCCCTCTACTGCGCGGCTGCCTTTGTGTAGACCCGACCCTCCAGGTCGCTGCGCAGCGAGGCGGTGGCGACCAGAACGAAGCCCTGCTCGCGGATCCAGGCCTCTCGCCGACTGTCCTGGGGCTTGAAGATCGTCAGCAGGCTGGTGAATTCCCGCGAGGGCCAGGCGTCGGTGGTGAAGGGCCCCACAAAGACGGCCGCACCCCCGGCGGGGCCGCCCATGCCGCCCCCGGGCGGTCCGCCGCGGTTCATCAACATGACGGTGGCGATGTGCCAGCGGTGGCCGGCCCCGGCGGTCTGGGAGAGCAGCACCCCAAAGCCGGGGGCGCCGCTGTCCTCGTCGAGCATCATGCCCACGGTGCCCTCGTCGCTGCCCTGGGCCGCGCGCAGGTGGGCGATCAGGGTGGAGAGCTGGTAGGCGTCGGGGTCAAAGGAGGTGGGCATAAAGGCGGTCATCACCCAGGGGTAGGACTGTCCAGCCTTCGCCCAGTCGTGGCTGTAGTCGCGATAGGGCCCGGGGTTGAGGGTGCTGCTGTAGATGTAGCCCGTACAGTAGAGCAGCAGCAGAGAGACCGGCGTGGTGAGCCAGCGCAGGGGCCCGCTGCCGGCCAGGGCCGCGAGGAGGGGCAAGGCGGGCAGGAGATAGCGATCCTGGCGCTGCATCTGGCTGCTCAGAAAGAGCCAGCCGCCGACGAGCCCGAGCAGCGGGATCAGCCACAGACCCGAGGGCGCCCGCCGCCCGCGAAAGAAGAGCAGCACACCGCTCAGAAGTGCTATAACGCCGGGCAGGCCGTAGAGATCGAGCAGCACGGCGGGATACCACTGGGCCCGGGTCCAGGCCCACCAGGGCCCGGTGAGCAGGGTCTTGTTGGTGAGCATCGGGTTGTTGGCGTCGGAGCTGGCGGCGATGTATCCGGCCACCTGCTGGGCGTGCGTCGCGTACCAGATGCCCGCCACCAGCGCGAAGACGCCGATGGCGCCGAGCAGATGGGCCCAGCGGCGGTAGCGCAGGGTCCACCAGCCGGCGACAAGGCAGGGCAGCGCCAGAAACATCGGCGCCGTGTACTTGGTGACAAAGCCGAGCCCCAGCCAGAGGCCCCAGCGCAGGGCGGCGTCGCGGCGGGAGAGGCGGTCGCTTGAGAGCAGGTGGCCAGTGGCCTGGGCCACCGCGGCGGCGGCGAGCAGGTCGGCGCCGTGGTTCTCGGCCTGCAGCCAGACAAGGGGGCAGCAGAGAAAGAGCAGGATGCCGGGCAGCCCGCCCCCGCAGCGGCGGATGCCGTCGGCGCAGAGCCAGACCGCCGCCCCGCCGGCCAGCAGGTGGACCCAGCGACCGGTGCCCAAGATCGTGTAGGCGATCGTCGACAGAAGGTAGGCGCCGGGAGGGTGGGGCCCCAGGAGCGACTGAAAGCACCAGGCGAAGGTGGCCCAGTCGCCGTCGCGCAGCATCTGAGACAGACGCATCGCCGTGCCGAGCAGGTGGGGGCCGTCCCCCGAGGGCCAGCGCCCGGCGCGCATCACCACCACGGCCCACGCCACGAGGAGGAGCCCCACCCCCACTGAGAGGGCGCGATCGGCCTTCATCGGTCGCGCTCCTCGGTGCAGAGCAGCACAAAGCCGCCCTTGGGGTGGGGCCCCATCACTGGGCTGGTGCAATTGTCCACGCTGTCCGAGGGGATCATCGGCGCGAAAGAAGAGTAGCGGCGGCCGTCGCGGCTCTTCGCCACCGCGGGCTGGCGCTTGCCCTGGCTCGTCATCTGCACCAGCAGCCAGAGCTCCTCGCCCACCACGGTGGCGAAGGGCACGGTGACGCCGGGCCACTGGCCCACCTTGACGAGGGGCTCGCCGCTCCACTGCTCCACCTGGCGCCCCTCGGCGGTGAGGAAGACGTGGAGCGCGCCCTGGAAGATCACCGGGCTTGGATCGGTGACATGGGGTCGAACAAAGCGGTCGCGGGCCGGCGGGCTGCTGCGAATCCGGTTGGTGGCGCCATCGATGGCCGGATCACCGTCGCGGCCCTGGCGGGAGACATACCAGAGCTCGTCGCCGAGCCACTGGGGATCGATAAAGTTGGGGGTCTCGTCATCGTCGATGCCCCAGGCCTCTTCACGCCATTCCTCGCCGTCGAAGACGAGGCCCCGCGCGGGCGGGCCCGCGACATAGCGCTCCCAGATCGTGGCCCGGCGCCCAAAGTCAAGGGCGCTCACCCACAGATCGCCATTGGGCCGCACCGAGAGCCCCAGGCTCTGCATGGCGCCGTGAACGGTGCCGGGGACCCGGGTCCAGGTGACGGCGTCGGGGGAGGTGTAGAGCACCACCCCGCCGGCGATGATGGGCTGACCGATCGGCGCCCCGTTCTCGGGCGGCGCGGGCAGGCAGGCGGCCAGCCCAAGGGCCAGGAACGCGAAGGGAGGGGGGCGCGGCATGGCTGGCAGGGTATCATGGGCGACGATGCTCGCTGCGCGCCCCCCGGTCACCGCTGCCCTCGGTCACATCGGCCTCGCCGTGCTTGTCACCGCGCCGATCGTCCTGCGGCCCTTCAGCCACCTCGTCGGCAGCCCCAATGTCGATGTGTGGAACCACGCCTGGGGGCCCTGGTGGTGGTTCGCCCACCTCTCCCAGGGCGAATTGCCCTGGCAGACCGGCTACCTGGGCTGGCCGGCCGGCGGATCGCTCTGGTTCATCGATCCGGTGCTGGCCCTCGTCGGCGCCTGCCTCGTGCCCCTCTTCGGGGTGGCGGGGGCCTGGAACGCGGTGGTGATGAGCTATGTCGCGCTGACCAGTTGGGCGGGGCGGCGCTTCGCCTTGGCCCTGGGCGCCAGCGCCGAGGCGAGCTGGATCGGCGCGGTCGGCCTCGCCGCCAGCGCCTGGATGATCTGCGAGGTCCACAACGGCATCTCCGAGGCCTTCGATCTCTGGCCGGTGGCCCTGGCCCTCGCCTGGACCGAAGAGGCGAGCCGGGCCCCCGCCGAGAAGGCCCATCGCGCCTGGGCGAAGGCCGGTCTGGGCGTGGGGTTGGCGGCGGTGGCCAGCCCCTACCTGGGCCTCGGAGCCGGCGTGGCGGCCCTGGTGC
>JBEIQK010000681.1:0-3638 GCA_040376505.1 Alphaproteobacteria bacterium
GCACCAGGCGCGCAGGGCCACCTCGACCCCGCCGCCGGGCCAGGCGTCGTGGCCCAGCATGCGGCCGCCCGGCTTGCGGTGGGGCCACCAGGCGCGGATGTCGGCGAGGCAGCCCGCGAAGGAGTGGTCGCCGTCGACGAAGATGAGGTCCAGCGCGGGGCCTGCCCAGTCCGCCGCCACCACGGGGCTCGGCCCGCGCCGGTGGGCGATGAGCGCGCCCACGCCGCTCTGCTCGACGTTGCGCAGGTAGGTGCGGTAGAGCCCGTCCTCGGCGAGGATGCCCATGCCCTGGTGCTCGGGGCTGCCCTGCCAGGTGTCGACCGACCAGACCTGGGCCCGCAGGTTCATCTGGGCGAGCAGACCATAGGCCACCAGGATCGAAGACAGTCCCTGCCAGGAGCCAATCTCCAGGTAGACGCCGCCCACCGGCAGGCTGGCGGCGAGGTTGAAGACAAAGGCCACGTCGCCCGGCGTGAGGAAGCCGCGCACACCATTGACGGTGATCATGCCGTCTTTGCCGGGCGGCTCGATCTGCAGACCCTTCACCAGCCACAGGCTGGGCCAGCGGCCCAGGTCGAGCGAGAGCTTTTGGGCCTCCAGGCCGCGAAGGAAGGCGCGGGCCTTGTCGGGCAGGGGGGCAAGGCTGCGCTCAAGGGCGGCGTTGCGCTCGGAAAACCAGTTGTCATGGGCCAGGAGCTGCTTGCCCTCGACATAGTCGGTCTCGGCGAACTGGCGGCGCCACTGGCTCTTCCAGGCGAGTTGGGCCTGGGGGCGGATGTGACCGTAGTGGACGATGTGCACATCCTTGGCGGTCATGCCCTTGCGGGCGCCCTCCATCTTGTGGTGGGTCTGGTACTGCGGCTCCATCGAGAAGGAGACCCGCTGGTTGAACAGTCGAGCCTGGACATCGGGGTACAGGGCGGTGGTGTAGTGCTGGGCGTCGCGCTGCAGGTTGTAGCGGGGCAGCAGGAGGAGGTCCATGCCCGCGCGGGTGAGGCCCGCCACCACGGCGTCCCAGTTGGCGTCTTCCACCACCTCGTCGGCGTCGACCACGAGGCGCCAGGGCCGGGTGGCCTGCTCCAGGCAGAACTGCTTCTGCCGGGCGATGTCGTCGATCTCCCGAAACAGGAGCTTGACCTGTGCCGGGTGTGCCGCCGCCGCGGCCTCCAGCAGGGCGTCGGTGCTGTCTTGGGACCGCGAGCGAACACAGACGATCTCGGCGAAGCGCGGCAGGGCCCAGCGCAAGAAGCGGGGCAGGCAGTCTTCGCTGTTCGCCACCACGGTACAGAGGCTGACCTGCTGGCTCATCACGGGTGCGCTCACGAAGGGCTCCACGGGGGCGGGCGCAAGGCCTATCCCGGGGGGCGCAGCGGCGGGACGGGTGTGTTACCGCGCGCCTCGCGAGGACTCCTCCGTGCTGCTGTTCACCTGTTTGTTGGGCTCCACCCCTGCCGCGGCCTGGGCAGAGCATCACCTCCTGACCGATCGGGCGCTCCACACCGAGTGGACCGCCTGGGTCGCCGAGCCCGTCAACGTGGAGCCGCTGGAGGTCTTTCTGGAGAAGAAGGCCCCGCAGGTGGCCGATCTCTTCGCCCAGTACGAGGTCTGGCTGGCCCAGCGGCCCCAACCGCCGCGGGCCCCCGCCCGCTTCGCCGCCGAGACGCCCGATGTCGAGGCCTTCCTCGCTGCCGCCCGCCTGAACCCCGACACCCGCTTCTCGCTGGTGGAGCGCGCGCTTCCGGCGATCGAGCTGCCGGGGGCGCCTGTTCCGGCCTCGGTGGTGAGCCCCTGGATCGCCCGCGACGAGCCCCTCTTTTTGCCGCGCTTCGTCGACAACACCGGCGGCTCGGTGCCGATCCGCAGCGTGCTCAGCACCTTCTCCGACGAGCCGGACTGGGGGATGGACATCGAGCTGTACGGCCGGCCGGAGTTGGGCTACGGGCGTCAGCCCTATGGTCGCCCCTGGGGGCGCAGCAGCCAGGCCCCTTTTCACAGCCTCTACGCCCACGAGTCGCCGCTCGTGATCAAGGCCACCCCCGGCCTCGCCCAGGGCCGGCCGGCCGAGCGCCTGGAGCTCTACATCCGCCTCGCCCGCTTGGCGCTCAAGGAGGGCCACGAGTACTGGGGCTGGCGCTTCGCGGCCTGGGCCATCCACTACGCCCAGGACCTCAGCCAGCCCTATCGGGCCGCCGCCCTGCCCGGCGCCGACCGGGCGGCGGTGTCGCGCTACGCCCTGCGCAAGCAGCGGGACTGCTTCCAGGCCTGCGCGCTGCAGGGGGTCGCCAACCATGAACAGTCCTGGGAGGACTTCGTCGCCTTCCACCTCGTTCAGTCCTTCCTGGTGGAGCGGCCGGCCAGCGAGGCCATCGCCCGGGCCCTTTGGGACAACAAGAGCGTCTTCCCCGATGACTCGGCCCTCGCCCTCACCCACCGCCTCGCCGAGGTGTCTTCGGCGCGGGCGCCCGTGATCGACGCCGCCGTGGCCGCCGCCTTTGTGTCGCTCTACCCCACCGACCCCTCCTACGATCTGTCGCAGGACCCCCGGTACCGGGTGCCGGCCGCCATCGAGGCCTTGCCCGCCGAGGCGGCCGATCGCCTCAGCCTGGAGGCGGTCACCGACACGCGCACCGCGGGGATCGCCACCCGCACGGTGCTGGCCCTGGTGATGCGCGAGCTCTTCACCGAGGGGGCCTCCTTTCAGCGCCCCAGCATGGCGGCCCCCGAAGGCTGAGCGCTCAGCGCTCCGCGATGACGAGGCTCTGGGCGCTGCGACCGAGGAGCCCGGCCTCGTCGCGCAGCAGGCTCTCCGACAAGCCGGCGCCCAGCGGGCCGGCCCCAGAGCGCACCTCAAAGCCCACCCAATCGCCCACCGGCGGGCGCTCCAGGTACACGGTGAGGTCGGGGTTCACGAAGCTGTAGCGCAGCGGATCGAGGGGCGGGCCCATGCCGCTCTGGGCGTCGGCGAGGGTGATCACGGCCTCTTCGGGGAGCAGGGCGCTGCCGGCGATCAGAGGCACCCGGGGCCGACCCCAGAAGCCGATCGGCGTCTGGCCCCACAGGCCAAAGACCCGGCGCAGCTCAATGGCCTGGTGGTAGCCCTCTTCGTGCTGGAAGAAGGTGAAGACATGCAGGGGCAGCGCGGCGGGATCGGGCCAGGGCGGGAGCGGCGGCCCGGGCGGCAGGTCTCGGGGCTGGCGGAGGATGAACAGACCGCGGGCGATGAGCAGCGGTCGGCCGTCGTGAAGGCGGGTGGCGGTCAGTCGCCGCACCGTTCGACCGGGGGGGCCTGGATCCAGCTGGAGCTGCAGCGGTGCGATCGGAACGGGCCGCAGCAGCTCCACCGCGAGGCGGGCGAGGGCGAAGTCGGGGGCGGCGCGCACCATCTGGCCGGCGAGCAGGGCAGAGGGCGGGCCGCCGTGCTGAAAGCGGAGGTCCCAGGGGCCCCGGGTGAGCACCGTGGGCAGAAAGCTGGCCCCATCGGGCTCGTAGAAGGCGTTCATTCACGACCTGCGGGCGCGCGCGGCGGGGTCAGGCTTCGGCGCCGAGCCGGGCGCGGAGCGCTTCGAGGGCCTTCTCCGCGGCGTCGGCGCGCTGGCGCTCGGTCTCGGCGCGCTGGCGCTCGGTCTCGGCGCGCTGGC
>JBEIQK010000359.1:0-6395 GCA_040376505.1 Alphaproteobacteria bacterium
GCCACACCCGCATGAGGTAGGCACGCACGTCGCGGGTGAGCTTCTTCCACAGGGTGTGGTCGTTGGGCTCGAAGACCGACCACTGGCTGCCGACCATGATCGACTGCTCGATCATGATGAAGAGCCGGCGGACGTTGATGTACTTCCACGAGGGGTCGGACTTGGTGGCCAGGGTGCGGGCGCCCCAGACCCGGATGCCGCGGTCCTTGAACTCACGAACCACGTTGATGCCGCGGTCGTTGTACTGGCCCTGCTCGATCCGGTTGATGTTCTGGGTGAGACCCGTGATGCCCATCACGATCTCGTTGGCCGGGGCCTTGTGCACGCCGCGCTCGGAGTCGACGCGAGCCATGATGCCGGCGATGTGGCCCGAGGGCGGAACGAAGAGCTCGTTCTTCTCGGTCTTGATCAGCTTGCGGCGGTTCGGCCCGGTGACCTTGATGTCCTGCTCGCCCACGAACCAGCTCGGCCGGGTGATCTTGAGCCAGGGCACGTAGAGCGCGCCAAAGCCCTTGTTCGAGGCCGGGATGTCCATGTTGCCGTCGGAGACGATTGGACCATCGAGGATGGCGAAGCGGTCCTTGCGGATCTCGCAGTGCTCCAGCATCTCGCGCTGCTGGTTGGGGTTGAGGCCCGGCACCACCATCAGCGCCATGTCATCGATGTCGTCGAAGGCGTAGAGACCGAGCTTGTCGGCCTGGTTCTCGCGGATCGAGCTGTCGATGTTGGTGACGCCCATCAGGTAGACGTAGGACTTGCCGCCGCCGTTGTCGTAGAAGCCGTTGACGCCGGCCACGAAGTTGAAGACGGAGGGCTGGCTGAGGAACTCGCGGAAGCGCTTCTTCAGGGCTTCGTCCTTGCCCAGGGCCTCGAAGACGGCGTCGGCCGCCTCATCGGGGTCGTCGATCGACTGGCCGAGCAGCTCTTCGATCGGCTCGGTGGCGAGCAGGTACTCGGCGAAGAAGCTCTGCAGCCAGCGGAAGAACTCGGCCTTGTTGGTGACGGCCATCGGCGGCACGGAGTACTCGGAGCGAAGGGCGGTGCCCTCCGCGCCCTTGAACTCAAAGCCGTAGGCGGCCAGCACGTCGCTGGCGCTCTTGGGAGAGGCCTTCTGAAGCGCGAAGGTCTCCTTGAGCTGGTTGAGCAGCTCCTCGACGAGCTGGTCGTTCTCGGTGACGACCTTGCCTTGCACGTCGATGATCACGTCGGCCACTTCCACCGACTTCTCGGCGTAGCTGACCTTGACGCGGCCCTTGGTGCCCGGCTCGAACTTCGGCGCCTTGGCGCCGGCCTTGGGGGCGCCGTGCAGCTCGAGGTAGGCCTTCACGTCCTTGACGTTGGAGGGCTTGAGGCGGAAGGCCGTGGTGAGGGCGGTGCTGGCCTGATCGGCGTCACCGGTGACCTGACCCTTGGAGTCCACCAGCTGCGGCAGGACCTTGCCGCGGATCTGCCGGCGGCCGTCCGAGCCCGTGATGGCGATGGCATCGGGGGTCGGGTTGAACTGGAACACACCGAGGAAGCCGGGGGTGCTGGTCGACACCGACTGGATCGGCTTGGGACCGCTGTCGACCTCGCGGATGTACACGCCTGGGGTATGGTATTCCATTGGCTGTTTCAATCCTCCGAATCAGGCTCGGTGTTCGAGCTTTTACGAACGAAGTGGGGTTTAGGACCAGGGACATTCCGCGGGGCAGCGGTTGGACGACTCGGCTTGAATCGCCCGGACGGCGTCTCGGAGACCGCCCTGGGGTTCGGACGATCGGCCCGCGCCAACGGCGGGAGGCGAATCGTCGTACCCCCTGAGCTTGCAACAAGAGGGCCGTCCAATGCAACCCGAGCCCGGTAGGTAAGGAAGGTTCGGTAGGGGGCCTCGTGCAGGCTGAACAGGTTGATGGCGTCACCCACGGTGAGATCATCAACCAGCGCCAGCGAGACCTTCTCCATCCAAAGCCCTTCGGGCTCGGTGCTGCAATTCGGGTTGTAGGGCCGACCGAGGCTGTCAACCTCGCGCCCATCAGGCAGGATGAACTTTCGTGGACGGTAGACGAGGTGGGTGGCCTCATTCAAACGAAGGAGGACCCATCCAAGCAGCCGCTCGGCGTCGGAGCGGAACTTGCTGTGAACGTTCACGAGGTAGAAGAGATCGAGGAGCAGGGGCGGTCGGTGGTAGTAGACCTCTCCGCCCTCTTCGGGATCGTTCTCCATGAAGACCGGCGCCTGACGAAGACGCTTGCGGTTCTGCAGGTTCGGATTTTGTGTCACCCGATACATATACAGGTAAATGACCTCTTCACGGTCTTTGGGAACGAACTTCAGGTCTTCTTCGAAGCGCGGCGGCTGATCTCCGATGTCATAGCCATCCAGCAAAAACTTGTGCAACGCTTCGGTGACTTCACCGAGGATGTTTCGGCCGGACATCGGGCCGGAGACGGCGGAAGTGAGCCCTGGCGTGTTCATTCCTTGCCCTCTTCGGCTGCGTACCAAGCTGACCAGTCTTGCGAACCCAGACGAGGCCGCGGCACGTTCCGATAACGGGCCCGGCTGGCCCGGGGCCAGGGAGAAATCGAAGCCACTTCCATGGCAGCGGTCATCCCCTCGCGGGCCTCCAGCCCCGGTCGAGGCTCCGGCCGAGCTCGCGCTGCCGCAGGCTCCCGCTTCATGCCGCTCGGGAGCAGGCCGTAGGGCTGGCGAATCAGGCGGATCATCTGCGGCGCGTTGGGGCCTGCCTCGACGCCCACGCGCAGCGTGCGCACATCGAGCTTGAAGGCCTCGCGGACCTGAATCGGCTTGACCAAGGCCTCGCGCTCTTCTTCGCGGGCGAAGGCGCGGTGCACCATCTTGGGGAGCTCCCACCCCTTCTGCATCGGGACCGCACGCCGGAGACGGCGCAGCACCGCGTCCAACGAGACCGAGGATCCTCCTCGATCCGGCGCAGCGCGACCCGGCAGGGGTCCTGGGTGAGAATTCTTCGTCAAGTCGTTCGCTCCGCCCCTTCAGTACCGAGGCCACCGCGGCGGGTCAAGGCCCGTCACAAGATGGTAAGGTGAGCCCATGGCCGCCGATCAAACCAAGAAGTCCTCCCAGGCAGAGCGCCTGCTCCAACAAGCCCCTGCCGCCAAACAAGGCAAGGGGGGGCCTTCTGTGGGCGATCCCACCAGCACAAAGCTGGAGAAGGTCGCCAAGAACGTCGGCAACCAGGCGATGGACGATCGCATCAAGGGCGCCAACGGCCAGCGCGACGCCCTGATGAAGTTCATCACCAGCCGGCTGGGCGTGGTCCAAGGCGTCCAGCTGCGCGAGCTGGCGGAGATGAAGGATGAGCGGGACTGGTTCCGCGAAGTCGCGAAGGGCAAGTCCGGCTTCTCCAACCCCGAGCCCACGCGCTGGCATGACTGTGCGCGCCTCTACAAGCGCGCGGCCGAGTCCCTGGCGGCGGGCAACCTGGGTCAGGGGGCGAACCTCGTCGACAAGGCCCTCGCTGCCGAACGCGCCGCCTTTCGCGACCTGCCCGTGCAGATCACCGAGAACCTCCAGGCCAAGGAAGGTCCGGTGGCCAACAACGCGACCCCCTCCGAGTTGGGTGAGGTCTCCGGCGCGGCGGCCTGCGCGCGCACCACGCTGCCCCGCGAAGTGCGCATGGCCAATGAGATCTTGAACATCCAGGACCACATGGAGCACGCCGACCCGATGGAGCGGCAGCGCAAGAAGGCCTGGTTCGAGACCGAAGAGGATGAAGACAAGGCAGCCGAAGGAGAGGCGGGTGGAGTCAAGGACAAACAAGGCAAAAAGAAGAAGCCCGGCGCAGCGACTTGAGGAGACCCTCTCGGCGCTGATCCGCATGCCCAGCGTCTCAGACCAGCCCGTCACCGAGGTCGCCGACCGTCTCGCCGAGGAGGCCGAGGCGGTGGGAATGCGGGTGCGCCGGTACGAGACCGCCCCGGGGAAGCTCAACCTCGTGGTGAGCGCCGGCCCCGAAGACAGCGATGGCATCTTGCTTTCGGGGCATATGGATGTCGTGCCCGTGGCCGGGCAAGCCTGGAGCAGCGATCCCTTCCGCCTCACCGAGCGCCAGGGGCGCTGGTATGGGCGCGGCACCGCCGACATGAAGGGCTTCCTCGCCGCCACCTGCGTGGCCCTGGGGGAGCTCAACCTCTCGTCCCTGCGGCGCGAGCTGGTGCTGGTGTGGACCCACGACGAAGAGGTCGGCTGTCACGGCTCGCGGGTCCTGGTCGAGAAGCTGCTCGCCGAGTCCGATCGCCGCTGGCCGCGCCGGGCCTGGATCGGCGAGCCGACGCGCTTTGAGATGTGCCGCCTGCACCCGGGGCACAGCACCTTCGGCCTCACCTGCCAGGGTCGGCCGGCCCACAGCAGCCGCCCCCAATTGGGCGCCAGCGCCATCAAGGGGGCGCGCCTCGTGCTGGGCGCCCTCGACGCCGTGGAGGAGGCCTTTCGGTCGCACCGGGGCTTCGACGACGATCTGCCCACCCCCTGGACCGTGCTCAACATCGGCACCATCCACGGCGGCGCTGCGGTCAACATCGTGCCGGAGCGCTGCGAGATCCGCGTCGGCGTGCGGCCCTTGCCCGGCATGTCCGAGTCGGAGGTTCAGGCCCGCATCGAGGAGGCCTTGGCCGCCATCGCGGCGCCGCTGGTTGCCCTGGATGTGCGGGTGACCCTCACGCTCCTGCAGTCGGTCCCGGCGCTCCTCAGCCCGGCCGACGCCGGCATGATCTCCCTGCTGCGCCCCTTCGCCACGCGGGCGGAGCCCACCGGCGCTCCCTTCGCCACCGACGGCGGCAACCTCGCCCGCCTGGGCGCCGAGCCCATCATCTTCGGCCCGGGCGACATCGATGTGGCGCACCGCCCCGATGAGTTCGTAGAGGCGGCAGACCTCCTGCGCGCCGTCGAGGTGATCGGCGCCGTGGTTCACAAGCGTTGCCTTGATGTTGCTTGATGCCCCCTTTCGCCCCCCGGCAGCCCCGCGATACCTTGCCAAGGTCGCCGGTCCCCGCGTCGCGGGCGCGCCAGCGCGCCGGAGGTGAGCCATGGCAGGTGTTCGGAGCCGCACGGCAGAGAGTCAGATGTCCAGCAGCGGCACCGTGAGCCGGATCGCCTCTCGACTGGACATGGGTCAGCTCCAGCGCCAGTCCATGCCCGGCGGCGGCAGCGTGCTGCGCGGCCCCCTGGCCACGCGGGCCTTGAGCGCGGTTGGCGCCCGGGCGATGACGCTCGACCGCAGCATCATTGTGGCCGAGGACTTCAACCCCAACAACCCCGAAGACGCAGCCCTCTACGCCCATGAAGCCTTCCACGCCGATCACGGGGATGGCGAAGGCGGCGGCGGCGGGTCGAACTTCCGCGACGCCGAAGAAGTGGCGGCCCGCGCGGTCGAGCGGATGGTCCTGCACCGCATGACCGGCGGCTACGAGGGCGGCAACCAGCCTGCGGGCGGCGCGGGCGCTGGGCATGGCTGGAAGGGGGGTGAGCAGTCCGGTGGCAGCACCGGCGCCGCCACGTCTCGGGCGCCGGCCGGCACGCCGGAGAGCACCAACTCCAAGCCGGATCCGGTCCGGGGATACTGGTCGATGATCGATCAGGGCTTCAGCCACGCCGACGTCGTCGACGATCTCGCCCGCCGGGTGCTGGGGGTCCTCGATGATCAGCACCAGACCAAGCTCGATCGCCACGGCGACAAGCGCGGCACCATCCAGTAGACCGGCTGCCAAGGGGGACGTGGTTTGTCCAGCGTTTACGAAGAGCTCGCTCGCCGGCTCCGCCGCACTGACCTCCTCCTCCTTCGGGCCGTCCGTCGTCAGCGGGCCCGCCCGGCGATGCGCGCCAAGGGGCAGTTCTGGGGCTCGGTGATCACCGACGATGAGGTCGACGCCCTGCTCCAAGCGCATGGCGAGATCGACCTGCCCCTGGCCACCCCCGACGGTTTGGAGAACGCCGTCGTCGCCAGCGCGGCCCTGCGCGACGATCCGCGCGGGCGCTTCGCCCGGCTGCGCAAGGCATTTCATCTCGACGGGGACGACGCCGACCTGCTGCTCCTCAGCATGGCGCCCGAGATCAGCGCTGGGTACGGCCGCATCTTCGCCTACCTCAACGACAACCTCAACCAGGCCTTCCTCACCGTCGATCTGGCCACGCGAATCCTGCGCACCCACCGCACCGAGCGGCTGGGGCTGCAGGCCCGCATGATGAGCGGCGCACCGCTGATCCGCAACCGGCTGCTGCTCCTCGACCCCCCCGAGGGCGCGGAGACCCACACGGCCCGGCGCGTCCACCCAAGCGGCCGACTGCTGCAGTGGTTGATGGAGGAGGTCGAGCTGCCTGCAGGCATCGGCTTCACGCCGATGGACATCTCCCGGGCGCCGCTGATCCCGGGGCCTACC
>JBEIQK010000567.1:0-4408 GCA_040376505.1 Alphaproteobacteria bacterium
GCGCCTCGAAGCGATGGTCGAGCTGGACGGCGTCGGCCCCGCTGACCTCCACCTGGGGAAAGAGCTGAACTCCGGTGATCTCCACTTCGGTCGCGGCGCCGTTGTAGCCCCAGGAAGGGCTCACCGACGAGATCTTCGGCGAGGGCAGGCTTGGTGCGCAGCCCACAGCGGCGCCCACCGCCACAAGGGCGGGCGCGAGGCGACGCAGCAGGCTGGGCGCGCGCGGAGACATGGATGGGATCGCCAGGACGGAGACGGGATCTTCGCACAGGAGGTCGTGCTTTGCATCGGCCGCCAGCCGCAGAAGTGAAGATTTCTGCGCCCAACCGAGCTAACCTTTCGGCCCTTCGGCCCTGGGGCCCTGAATGTAAAAACAGGTCATGGGCCCATGGCAGTTCTACAATCCAGTCGAACGCAACCCAGGGCCGGAACAGATAAGCAGACCCGCCAGCGCGCGCCTCGTGCGCAGCGCCGTCAACGCCGCCCGAGGGCTTGCCGGTAGGTCGCCCCGACCTCGACCCCACCGATGGTGCCGCTCCAGCCGATGTCCTGGGCGTTCATGCCCACCTGGATGTAGCTGAGCTGCAGGCCCACTTCGCCGCCGCGCAAGGGCAGGCCGATGCCGGTGTGGGCTCCCAGCCCCGGCCCCGCGAGGCCCCAGCCCTTGGCGCTCCCCGCCGCCCCGAAGCGCGCCTCGACCCGGTAGGGCACGACAAGGCCCGTCACGCCGACCCAGGAGCGCACCCGGCCCCCGTCGAGACGGTTGATGAGGCCGAGCCCGAGCGGCACCATGTCGAGGCGCACCGCCACCTCCTCGAAGGTGGTCGGATCGACCGCATGGGCCTCTTCGGCGTAGGCGCCGGCCCACAGGCGGGCATGCAGCGGCCCGCGCGGCGGACGCAGCCGAAGCTCCCCTTCAACGCTGAGAAAAGGGCTGCTCACCCCACCCAGGCCGCCGAGGTAGCCCAGGTGCAGGCCGAGGCTGGCGCGGTCCGGCTGGTCGAGGATCACCACCGCCGTGCTGGTCTCGGCGAAGCGCCCTTCGCCCGACCGGGCCGTCACCACCACCAGCCCGGGCTCCACCTCGGCGGGGAGCTCCAGCATCGCCACCACCTCGCCGTCTTCGCCGCGCCGCAGGTCGCTCACCTGGCCCTCGCTGGCGAAGACCTCGAGGCTGTCGTCAAACACGCCCTGACCAGAGAGATCGGCCAGCCGCAGCCGCACCCGCACCCGACCGGGCGCGCCGCTCGGCACCTCGCGGGGCTCGGTGTTCAGGGTCACCCGCGCCACCCGACCGGCGACGATGCGCAGCGGCATCTGCGCGACCCGCTCGGGGAAATCGGGGTGGACGCCGAGTCGCTGGCTGGCCGCCAGCGACAGGCTGCCCCGCAGGCCGGCGCAGGAGACCTCGAGCCGGAGGGGCCCGTCGACGGGGATCGGCACGGGGAGCCGCAGCCAGCCGTCGCGATCGGTGGTGGCGCTCACCCGCGCGCCGGCCACCTCGACCCCCAAGGGCACGCCGGCCAAGGCGAGGCCGTCGGCGCTGACCGCGCGGGCATGGAGGATGGGGAAGGTGCTGGTCCAGTCGCCGCCCAACTCCAAGGCCACCGGGCTCCCCTCCCCCACCGGCCGGCTCCAGCGGGCCTCCACGGTGTCGCCGCCGGCCGCCACCGCCGCCGACCCCTGGTAGCGCAGCACGAGGCGCTCCCCCTCGCTCACCAGCCCCAGGGCGCCCTTCTCGGCCACCACCCGCAAGCCCGCCGCCGGCAGGACCCGGCCCTCGGGCCCCAGCACGCTGGCGTAGACCATCGCCTCAGGGCGGCCAGCGTCGAGCTCCGCGGGGTCGATGCGCAGCTCCACCTCGCTGGGCATCCCGATCGGCGGCCGCAAAGGCGGTGAGCTGGCGGAATGCCCGGCGAGGACGCAGCGCACACGGGCGCCTTCGGGCAGCGCCTCGATCGCGAGCCCGCCGATGCGCCAGCGCCCCGGCCCCACCGGCGAGACTGGCAAGGGCGTGGGGTCTCCCCCGGTGCAGAGGGGCGCGCTCTCGGTCCAGGGCGCCCCGTCTGGGCGCACGGCGAGCAGCTCGGCGGGCCGGCTCCGACCGCCCGCGAGGGTGGCCGGCGGGGCCAGCACCAGGAGCTGCGGACTGCGGTCTCCCCCGAGGCTGAGCGTGCTGCGCTGCTGGTTTCCGGCGGGATCGGTCACCCACAGCTCGGCGCGGTCCTCGCCGGGACGGACCTCCAGGGTGAGCTGAACCGTGCCGTCGGGGCCCGCCACCGCCGAGGCGGCCTCGCGCCCTCCAACCCGCAAGCGCACCTGCGAGCCTGGGGTGGTGGTCACCGGGATGCGCGCGCGGGCCCGCACGGGGATCCGCGCCCAGGCAGCGCTCTCGTCGGGGTAGCGCCGGTCTCGCACGGCGAGGGGGACCGCGTGGGGAAAGACCACCACGCCGGGGTCCCAGCGCAGGAGCACCCGGTCGCCCTCCTGGCGCAGCTCGATCACCTCGCCTTCGGCCACCTGGATCTCCAGATCGGCCGGCGCGATGCTCCGGCTGGAGCGCAGCTCGACGAGGCTGCCTCTCCCCTCCCCTTCGCCGCGGATCTGAAGCGAGAGCGCGCTCGGCGTCGGGCTCATCGAGGAGAGCACGAGGGGGCTGCCCTCGACCAGGGCCGAGAAGCTGCCCCCTTGAGGGGGCGCCGCCACCCGGAGCGACAGCCCCGCCGGCCCGGCTTCGACCTCGCCGAGGATGCGCGCCCCGCCTGACAGCTCGACGGTGGGCACCTCGGTTGAGACCGGCACGCCCAGGCGGTGCAGGTGCAAGGGCGCCGCTTCGCCGGGCAGGGGCGGCCCCTGGGGCCAGGTCGCCAGCCAGGCGGGAGAGGCCGCCGCGCAGAGGCTGATCAGGGCGAGGGCGGGCCCCACAAGACCTCCGTCTGTACACGGGGGGCCTCGCCGGAGGTCACCTCCAGGACCCGCTCCACCTCGCGCTCTTCGCCCAGGGCGCCCCGTGCCCGCACCACGACCCGCCGTGAGCCCGGGGCCAGGACGAGGTCGAGGGCGAAGGACCCGTCGCCGCCCGCCCGAACCGGCCTCGGCTGCTCCTCGTCGACCCGCACCTCGACCCAGGCGCGGGGCTCGGTCTTTCCGACGAGGTGCAGGGTCGTCGACGCCGAGATCGTGTCGGCCTCTGGCCACCGGGTCGAGAGCAGCAGCTCCTCCGAGATCGGCGCCCGCACGACCTCCTCGCCCGGGCTGCTCCACAATTGCTGGCCCGCCGGCAGGTTCGCCGGCTTGCCCACGCCCAGGACCTCGACCGCGCCGCGCTCAGTGCGCACCGACAGGTCGCCGGTGGCGCCGTCGACCGCCGCGGTGAAGTCGGCGTCTTCGGCCAGGATGGCCCGGCCCCGGCTGGAGAGCCCTACCCCGCCGCGGGCCGGCTTGACCCGGGCCACCACGCGGCCTTCTTCGAGCTCGATGCGCACACCGGCGAGGTCGGCCTCCAGCACGCGGATGGCCGAATTGGGCTCCAGCTGCAGGCGGGTCTCCTCGCCGAGGCCGAGGATCGCCACCCCATCTGCGCCGACCACCACACGATCCTGGGCGTGCAAGGGCTCACCCTCCACGAGGGGGCCGTCGTCGGCCTCGGGCCCGTCGCGCCGCACCGCCCCCGAGGCCCGCACCACCCGCAGCACCGGCGTCTCGTCTTCGCCGAAGAGCACGAAGAAGCCCACCCACCCGCCAAGAATGACCAGCAGGCAGAGCAGCAGGATGCGGGTGAGCTGGCGCACGCTAGGCCACGAAGCGGACGCGCCAGCGCCGCCCGCCGGTGGCGTCGGGCTCGTCCACCTCCACCGAGGCGCCCACCGTGGCGAAGAGCTGGCTGGCCGCCCAGGCGGCGAGGCCCTGAGCGCGCGCGTCGTCGGCGTCGCCGACAGGCCCGCTTTGACAGAGGTCGAGGATGGGCTCGCCAGCGAGGCGCCGCAGCGTGACCGTGGCGCCAGCGCCCCCCGCGGCCCGTGCGCAGGCCAGCAGGGCGGTCAGGGCTTGGGCCCCTGCCGCGGCGTCCACGCCCCCCGGACCTTCGGCATCCACGTCGACCACCAGCGCGATCCCTCGCTCCTGAAAGCTGCCGCGCACCAGGGCGGTGACGTGGTGGGCCAGGTCGGGCAGGCTAACCGCTGGCGACGGGGCGGTGCGACCCGCCGGCTCGCGCAAGGCGGTGAGTTGGGCCACGATCTGCCGGCAGCGCAAGGCCTCGCGCTCCACCGCGTCGAGCATCGCCCGGGTGGAGGGCTCGGTCGCGCGGGCCCGCAGCAACTGGGCCCCGCCCAGCACGCTGGCCAGCGGGTTGTTGAGCTCGTGGGCGAGGCCCGCCCCCAACTCTCCGGCGGCTTCGAGGCGGGCC
>JBEIQK010000971.1:0-2194 GCA_040376505.1 Alphaproteobacteria bacterium
CGCCCCAGTGGCTGGCCAACTACAAGGTGGAGCTGGCCATCCCCGAAGGGCCCCTCCTCGCCCGAAAGCCGCATGGCGTGCGTCTGATCACCGAGCGCGACGAGGCCCGCTACGGCGAGGCGCCCGCGCCGGCCACGGCGGTCATCCGGCGCTTTCGCGGCGATGTCCATCCCATCGTCGTCGGCGCCGGCCCGGCCGGCCTCTTCGCCGCCCTGCGCCTCGCCGAGGCCGGCGCCAAGGTCACCCTGCTGGAGCGCGGCGGCCCCGTCGAAGACCGCCACCTCGCGGTGCGCGGCTTCTGGCGCCACCGGCAGCTCGACCCCCAGACCAACGTCGTCTACGGCGAAGGCGGCGCTGGCGCCTTCTCCGACGGCAAGGTCTACACCCGCCGCCGCGATGGCGAGCTCGGTTGGATCTTTCGCCGCCTCGTCGACTTCGGCGCCGACCCCACCATCCTCGACGAGGGCTGGGCCCACCTGGGCACCGATCGCATCCAGAAGCTGCTGCCTGTCATGCGCGCCCGCATGATCGAGCTTGGTGCGACCGTGCGCTTCTACGCCGAGGTCACCGACATCCTCGTCGAGGAGGGCCGCTGCGTGGGCGTCCGCCTGGGCTCGGGAGAAGACCTGCGCGGCGCGCCGGTCGTCATCGCCGCCGACCACTCGGCCCGCGACATGTACGCCCTGCTCCTGCGCGCCGGCGTCGCGGCCATCCAGCGCCCGATCCACGTCGGCGCCCGGGTCGAGCACCCCCAGCGCCTGATCGACGAGGCCCGCTACGGCGCCGCCCGCGGCGAGCTGCCGCCCAGCAGCTACCGCCTCACCAGCAACCCGCCCCAGGGCGCCCGCCCCGCCCACACGTTCTGCATGTGCCCCGGCGGAACCGTCGTGTCGGCCAGCAACCACGCCGGCCGCGTCGTCGTCAACGGCATGAGCTACTCCGAGCGCCGGGCCTTTTGGGCCAACAGCGCCGTCATCGTCGAGGTCAAGCCCGAGGACTGGGACGGCCCCGACCCGCTGGCCGGCGTGCGCTACCAGGACGCCATCGAGGCCCGCGCCTACGAGATCGGCGGCCGCGACTACCACGCCCCCGCCCAGCGCGTCGTCGACCTCCTCGCCGATCGGCCCAGCGCCGAGGTCGGCCGGGTGAGCTACCCCCACGGCGTCGTCGCCGCCGATCTCCGCGCCGTGTTGCCCGCTCCCATCATCGAGGGGCTCAAGGCCGCCCTGCGCCACTTCGAGCGGCAGATCCCCGGCTTTGCGGGCCCCGAGGGCATCCTCATCGCGCCGGAGACCCGCACCACCGCGCCCTTGCGCTTCTTGCGCGGCGACGACTTCGAGAGCCCCTCGCTGCCTGGCCTGCTCCCCGTCGGCGAGGGTGCGGGCTACGCCGGCGGCATCGTCAGCGCCGCGCTCGACGGCATGCTCGCCGCCGACCGGCTCATCGCCCGCTTCGCCGTTTAGCGGTAGACGAGGTCGGTGACCTTGCCGCTCTTGTCGAGGGTGACGATGGCCCGGGTGCTGTCGCCGGCAGTGCGCCCGGCGCAGTCGGTCTTGTCGACCTTCCAAGTGAGCGGCGCCACGGTGGCCGACTCGGCGGCCTCGATCGACCAGGTGCCCGACTCGGCGCAGTCCATGCGCTCGCCATCCATCTCGACGTAGCCCTTGGCGGCCCAGGTGTTGTCGCCGCCGAAATTGAGGGTGGCGTAGCGGAACTTCGCCCCCGACGAGTCGGTGGGCTTGAACTCGGTCTGGGTGGCCGAGACCAGCAGGGCGCCGAACTTCTTGCTGTTGGCGTCGTCGGGGGTGTTGGGCACCGCGGCGGTCTCGGCAACGGGGGCGGCTGCCTCTTCCTTCTTCTTCTTGGCCAAGGCGCTGGCGGGGAGGGCGAGGGCGCCGAGCGCCAGGAGGGCGAGCAGGGAACGAGACATGGTTGCTCCACGGTTCGGGGTGAGGGTAGGGGCCTATCCGATCAGCCCTACGCTGGCCGAACCCACCCCGGAGCAGGCCCATTCCTGCCGCTGTCCTCCGCCTCCTGCTCTTCGCCGGCCTGGGCGCCCTGGTGACCGCTCCGGCCTGGACGGCGGGGGCGGCGGTGCCGGGCAGCGGCCGCACCGACACCAGGAATGCGCTGTGGTCGCTCTGGGCGGGGGTGGGCGCTGTGGCAGCGGGGGATCCGCTCCGCAGCACGCTGC
>JBEIQK010000875.1:0-2617 GCA_040376505.1 Alphaproteobacteria bacterium
CATTTCCGCGCAGCACCCGGGGCCCCAGGCCGACCGCCTCGACGCCCAAGGCCTCGGCCTCGGCCAGCTCGGCCGGCTCCCAGCCGCCTTCGGGCCCGATGAAGAGGGCCACCTCCCCCTCAACCGGGCCCAGGGGCGCCCCGCCCGGCGCCGCCAGCAGCCGGCGCGCTCCCGCTGGCAGGGCTGCCACCACCGCCACGAGGCTCATCGGCGCCATCACCTCGGGGATCAGCGCCCCGCCGCTCTGGCCGACCGCCGCCGCGCAGACCTTGCGCCAGCGGTCTTCCTTTTCGCCGCGGGCGATCGAGCGCCGCGCCAGCACCGGCCGAATCGAGGCCACCCCCAGCTCCGTGGCCATGCGCAGGGCGGTGTCGAAGGCCGGCCCCTTGAGCAGGGCGAGGCAGAGGTGGCGCGGCGCCCGGCCCTCGTCTTCTGATTGCGCCGCCTCGACGAAGACCCGCGCCCGACCGGCCTCCACGGCGAGGAGGCGCCCGATCGCACTTCGCCCCTGCCCATCATAGAGCCCCAGGGCCTCGCCAGGCGCGATGCCCGTGACCCGCAGCAGGTGGTGCGAGGCACTCTCGCTGAGCAGGGCCTCGCCGGGCCCGTCGGCGAGGCCAGGGTGGTGAAAGCGCCTCATCGGCCCGCCCTCACCGCGCATACTCCAAGAAGACCCACTCCCCCGTCTCGTTGAGGTCGCGGCGCACCAGGGTGAGCGCAGAGAAGGCGGCCTCGACCTTGTGGGCCCGATCGGCCAGGATGCCGGCCAGGGCGAGGCGCTCGCCGGTGAGGCGCACGATGTGCGGCGAGAGCGCCACCAGCACCTCGGCGAAGAGGTTGGCCACCACCAGCTCGTACTGGCCCTGGAGCCGCTCGATCGGCGTGGTGGAGAAGTCGGCGACGAGCCCGTTGGCGGCGGCGTTCTCGCGGGCGGCGTCGACCGCCACCGGATCGATGTCCACCCCGATGCCCGTCGCCCCCAGGCGCACGGCAGCCAGGGCCAGCACGCCGGTGCCCATGCCCAGGTCGAGGCAGCGGATGCCCGGCCGGGCGAGGCGCTCAACGGCGGCGAGGCAGGCCCGGGTGGTGGGGTGCTCGCCGGTGCCAAAGGCCATGCCCGGCTCGATCACGAGGTCGCCCGGCTCAGCCAGCCAGGGCGGCGCCACCGCGAGGCGCTCCGAGACGACGAGGCGGGTGAAGCCGGCCTTCCAGGCCTGGGCCCAGTCGGCGCTCTCCACCGCCCCCCAGGAGAGCTCGGCCCCGTCGAGCTCCCCGGCGAGGGCCTCGGCGAGGCGAGCGGCGAGGCCTTCTGCTTCGAGGACCCAGGCCCGAAGGCGCACCACCTCCAAGGGGGCCGGGGCCGGGCCGGTGTCCCAGGGCTGGCGGTAGGTGACGACCACGCCGGGGGGCGCATCCTCCTGGGTGCCGGTCGCCCCCAGCTCCATCAGGCGCTCCGACAAGGGCTCTGCCCGGCGCCGGGCCACGAGGAGGGACAGCTCGGCCCAACGCTCACTCATGAACAGTCTCCGCGGATCAGTGGGGGTCCGACCAGGGCGGCGGCGGCGGCAGAGTGCCCGCCTCCTTCGCCGCGATCAGCGCCCGAATCTCGTCGCCAAAGCCGTTCACCTGCACCCAGGTGTCGCCGGCGAGGCCGTGCATGAAGATGGCCGGCGTGCCCGTCACCTTCACCTTGGCGGCGGCGGCCACGTCGGCCTTGATCGCCGCCACCGTGCGCGGGTCGCGCAGACAGTTGGCGAAGGCCTCTTTGTCGAGCTTGAGCTGGTCGGCCATGAAGAGGATGTCGGCCGGGGCCAGGAACTCCTGGTTCTTGAACATCAGCTCGTCGAGCTGCCAGAAGCGGCCCTGCTGGCGAGCGCACTCGCCGGCGTAGGCGGCGTTGCAGGCGTTCTCGTGGCGCCCGCCCTCGACCTGATCGTTGCAGACATCGCTGATCGGGTAATTCTTGAACAGAAACTTGATCTTCGGGTTGGAGCGCTGCAGCTCCACCAGCTCGGGCGCCACCTTGCCGCAGTAGGGGCACTCGAAGTCGGCAAACTCGACGATGGTGTAGGGGGCCGCCGGATCGCCCAGCACCGGCTCGGTGCCGTCGAGCTCCAGCGGGGCGGCCGCCGCCATAAACATCGCGCTGACGTCTTTGCCCGACGCACCGGGCGCAGCCGCGGTGCCAGACGCGCCGCCCTTGCCGAGCCCATTGTAGAAGAACATGCTGGCGACGAAGACCAGCAGGCCCGCGCCCACCGCCGGGCCGAGGGATCCGTCTTTGCCAACGAAGAGCCCACTCACCCGCGCGCCCAGGGGCTCGGCGCTGCTCTTGTCGTGCCAGATGCCCGCCGCCAGCAGCAGGGCGTTTACGCCGTAGAGCGAGATGCAGAAGAGGCACCAGGCCCCCAACTGCAGCGAGGCCCAGGCCAGGAAGGCCGACAGGGCCACGCCGATCGCCCCGCCCAGCGTGAGCAGGGTGCCCACCCGCGGATAGCTCTCGGGGCTGCGCAGGCCGAGCGCGCTCACAGCGGCCATCGCGCCGTAGAAGCCGGCACCCAGCAGGGCGATGGGGATGCCCCCCACCTCCGACCACTCGCTGCGGTTGACCGTGTCG
>JBEIQK010000713.1:0-3457 GCA_040376505.1 Alphaproteobacteria bacterium
ACGACGGCCTCGCCGAGGGCAAGGGGGTCGTGGTCTGTGAAGACGCCCCCGCCCTCTCCCTCGCCCTCGCCGACCTGCGGGCCCGCTATGGCGAGGCCGCGCCCATCCTCATTGAGGAGCGACTGACCGGCCCCGAGCTGTCGGTGCTGCTGGTGGTCTCCGACGGCGTCGCCGTGGAGCTGCCCGAGGCCCGCGATCACAAGCGCCTTTTGGAGGGCGACCAGGGCCCCAACACCGGCGGCATGGGCGCCCTCTCGCCGGCGCTCTCGGCCAGCGACCCGCTGCGTGAACAGATTCGCCGCGAGATCGTGATCCCAACCCTGCGGGGCCTCCAGGCCGAGGGCATCCCCTTCCGGGGCTTTCTGTTCATCGGGCTGATGCTCTGCCCCGAGGGGCCCCGGGTGCTGGAGTACAACACCCGCCTGGGCGACCCCGAGACCCAGGTGATTTTGCCGCGCCTGGGCGGCGACTTCGCCGGCCTGCTGCGGGGCTGCGCCGAGGGCCGCCTCTCGGCCAAGGGGATGATGGTGCGGCCCGAGGCGGTGATCGGGGTGGTCCTGGCGCGGCTTGGCTCCCCGAGCGCCGCCACCACACCGCCTCCCCGCCTCCCCGCGGACATCTCGGTGCCCTACGTCGTCGGGAACGCCCAGCGCGACGGCCTCGGCGACCTGCGCCTCCCCGGCGGGCGGGCGCTGACCCTGCTGGGAGCCGGCCCAACCGCCCTCGCGGCCCGCGCCGCCGTCTATGGCGCCCTGGTGCCCCTCCTCGACGCCGCTCCCGAGGCCTTTTGCGCCCGGCTCGACATCGGTCGGCGGGCCCGGCTCGCCGTCTTCGCCTCGGGCACCGGCAGCAACCTGCGGGCCCTGCTGCGCGCCTGCGCGGCCGGCCCTCTGCGCGGCCTCGCCGAGGTCGCCCTGGTGGTGAGCGACCGACCCGGCTGCGGCGCGCTCTCCATCGCCGCCGAGGCCGGCATCGCCACCTGGGCGGCGCCGCGCTTCAAGGGTCAGGCTGCCGCCTGGGAGTCCGCGGTGGGCGACGGCGTCGCGGCCGCCGACTGTGATCTGATCGCCCTGGCCGGCTTCATGCGCGTGCTCGGCGCCGCCTTTGTCCACCGCTTCGCCGGGCGCATCGTCAACATCCACCCGGCCGACACCCGACTGCACCAGGGGCTGGGCGGCTATGCCTGGGCCCTCGGTCGCGAACAGACCACCATCACCGTTCACCTCGTAGACGCCGGCCTCGACTCGGGCCCCATCCTCGCCCAGGCCGAGGTCGATCTGCGCGGCGCCAGCACCGTCGAAGAGATCCAGTCTCGCGGCCTCGTGGTTGAGCATCAGCTTTATGCAGCGGCCATCGCGGCCCTGCTCCCCCAGATCGGCCTCCCGACGACCGCCCCCCAGGAGCCCACCCCATGTGTGGAATTGTCGGCCTCTTCTCCAACAAGCCGGTAAGCGAGCCGATCATCTACGGTCTGGGCGCGCTGCAGCACCGCGGGCAGGACGCCGCGGGCGTGGTGACCTTTGACGGTCGTTTTCACACCCGCAAGGGCACCGGCCTCGTCGCCGAGGTCTTTCGGCAGGCCGCCGATCGCGAAGACCTCGTTGGCCACCTCGGCCTCGGCCACGCCCGCTACGCCACCCAGGGCAGCACCGCCCTCCTCGACGCCCAACCGTTGACGATGAACTATCCCTTTGGGATCGCGATGATTCACAATGGGAATGTGACCAATTTCGAGTCGCTGCGCACCGAGTTGGAGAGCCGCCACCAGCGGGTGCTGGACACCACCAACGATCTCGAGCTCCTTCTGTACACCCTGGCCGAGGAGATCGGCGCCGAGGCCGAAGCCAAGCCCGGGGGCTTCTCCGAGCTCGGTCCGGCCGAGCTCTTCGCCGCCGTCGCTCGCCTGCGGCAACGGGTGGAAGGCGCCTATTCGGTGCTCGCCATCGTCGCCCACAAGGGCCTGCTGGCCTTTCGCGACGATCACGGCATCCGCCCGCTGCTCTACGCCCACAGCGGCGCCGACCACGCCTTCGCCTCGGAGTCCGCCGTCTTTGACTGTCTGGGCATGGGCCCAGTGCGCGACGTGGGCCCCGGTGAGACCGTCTTCATCGACATGGCGGGCGTGGCCCATGTCGACGCCGGCACCCCGGCGCCGCGATCGGCCTTCTGCAGCTTTGAGCACATCTACTTTGCCCGCGAAGACGCCCTCTTCTCCGGCCGACGGGTGGCGAGCGCCCGCCTGGAGATGGGCCGCCTGCTCGCCAGCGCCGTTCAAGCCCGCGGCCTGCTGCCCGACGTGGTGATCGATGTGCCCTCCAGCGCCTACTTCGCCGCCGCCGGCCTCGCCGAGGCCCTCGGCGTGCCCTACCGGCGGGGGCTCACCAAGAACAACCACATCGGCCGCAGCTTCATCGTGCCCTCGGCCCTCGACCGGGCCCGGGTCGTGCGACAGAAGCTCAATCCCATCCCCGAGGTGGTGGCCGGTCGGCGTGTGGCGGTGGTCGACGACTCAATCGTCCGCGGCACCACCTCGCGCCACATCATCCGCCTCCTCCGCGAGGCCGGCGCCGCCGCCGTCTACATGGTCTCGGTCGCCCCTCCCCTGCGCCATCCCTGCCCCTATGGCATTGACATCGCGCGCCGGGCAGAGCTGGTGGCGGCGATGCTCTCCCACGCCGAGCTGGAAGAGGCCCTGGGCGCCGACGCCGTGGTTTACCCGGCCCTCGACGACTTCAAGCGCCTCTTCGCCGACCAGGGGCACTGTTTTGCTTGCTTTGATGGCGACTACCCGACGGCGGTGACGGATGAGACGCGGCGGTCGATTGAGCGTGAGCAGGTGGCTTCGGGGCGGCGGCAGGTGAAGGTGGCGGTTTCGTTGTAGGGGTTCTGGCGGGGCGCGGACGGGGGGAGTGCAGGAGACGGTTTGGGGTAGGCTCCTGCCCGGGAGGGGGCGGTGGCCGATGGAGTGCGGGTCCGGGATGCCTGGTGGCGGCGTCGGTGCGCAATTTGGGGCACGCTGCCGGCATCCTCGCGGGCTTGACTGTGGGCAAGGGCACTCTTTGGGGGGCGAAAGGGGCGACCGCTGAGGGCGGTTGAGGGGGTCATTCCCGTCGTCGAAGCGACCGCCGACGGCGGTTGGGGTGGTTGAAAACCAAAAGTAGTCGACCTCCGACGGCGGTCGGACCGGTCGGAGGCCAGGACCACCTGAACGCCGACGGCGGTCGGCCTGTTGAAGACCCAGACTACCCAACCGCCGGCGGCGGTCGGACCGGTCGGGCGCCGGGACCACCCAACCGCTGGCGGCAGTTGGCCCGGTCGGGCGCCCAGACCACCCAACTGCTGACGGCGGTCGGCCCGGTCGGGCGCCAGGACCACCCGACTGCCCTCGGCGATCGGGGACGAGATCTTGAATTCGACCCAACCGCCGGCTTCCCATCCCCGGAATTGGGTTCGACCC
>JBEIQK010000260.1:0-8043 GCA_040376505.1 Alphaproteobacteria bacterium
CACATCGCCGCGCTGAAAGCCCCCCATGCCATCGGCCACCGCGACCAGCCCGAGATCGGTGGCCAGCAGGAAGTTGTCCTCGTTGACCTTGCGTGCCTGGCCAATGTCGGAAGCGCCCCAAGTCGAGATCTTCACGGCTGCTCCTCTGCGCGCCTCGCCCCAGCAAGAGGTCGACGCGGACGCGATGGTGCCTGTCCATCGACTTCAATACTGGTTCGGCCGCTCCGCGGCAAGCTTGACCCGCTTCGGATAGGGCCCCCATTCCCTGCTCCCGAGGTCTGCGTGCGCCCCCAAGCGGCCCTGCTCCTGATCGAGGTCCTCGCCCTGGTCGCCTTCCTCGGCCTCGCGGGCGGGCTGGTCTACCAGCAGCAGCGCGCCCCCCAACTCGTGCCCCTCGACATCAAGGCCCTGGCCGCCGGTGTCTCGCAGGAGCAGTGGTACGGCATCTTCCTGCAAGATCAGCACATCGGCTACTCCTTGAGCCGCCGCACCCCCACCGCCGACGGCGGCGCCCTGCTCGAAGGCCGCGCGCGTTTTCGAATGCTGATGCTCGGAAAGCTGCACGACGTCGTGGTCGCCGAGGCCGCGCTGGTCGACGCCACCGGCAGCCTCTCGCGCTTTGACTTCTTCCTGGTCGCCGGCAACCACAAGGTCAGCATCGCCGGGGTCGCCCGCGACACCGAGATCTCGATCGACGTGCTGCAGGGCGGCGAGGTCAGCCACATCTCCCTGCCCATCGCCGAGAAGCCCCAGATTACCCTTACCGTCGAGAACCTCCTGCGAAGCCGCACGCTGGCCGCTGGCCAGCAGTTCACCGTGCCGATCTTCAACCCCCTCACGCTGGGCAGCGGCCAGATGACCCTGACCGTGCGCGAGGTGGAGGTGCTGGAGAACGGCGAAGAGGCCTGGTGGGTGCACACCGAGCTCGATGGCAGCGAAGGGCGCCAGCTGGTCCTGCCAAGCGGCGAGGTCCTGCGCGAAGAGAGCGCCCTCTTCTCGCGGGTGCGCATGACCGCCGAGGCCGCCCAGGACCTCCCCAAGAACGACGACCCGGTCGACATCATCTCCGAGACCTCTGTGCCCATCGACAAGCCGGTCAAGGGGGCGCGCGATCTGGCCCGCTTCGAAGCCCAGGTGCGCGGCGTCGATCCCGAGCGGGTCCCCCACAGCCCGCCCCTGCAGCTCCGCGAGGGCGACGCCCTTGTCGTCACCCGCGCCGACCTCAGCGCCCTGCCCTCCCTGCCGATCGAAGATCGCAGCGAGCCCCGCTGGGTGGACCCCACCCCGAGCCTGCCCGCCGCCCACCCCGAGCTGCGCGAGCGGGCCCAGGAGGTCATCGGCGACGCCCCCGATCGCCTCGAAGCGGTGCGCCGCCTCAACACCTTCGTCTTTGAGTACCTCGACAAGGTGCCCACCATCTCGGTGCCCAACGGCCTCGCCGTGCTGCGCAGCGGCGAAGGCGACTGCAACGAGCACACCGCCCTCTTCGTCTCGCTGGCCCGCGCCGCCGGCATCCCCGCCCGCACCGTCGCTGGCGTCGTCTACAGCGAGCGGGTCACCGCCAAAGGCGGCTTTTACTACCACGCCTGGCCCGAGGTCCGCCTCGGCGGGGAGGCCGACTGGATCCCCCTCGACCCCACCTTCGGCCAGCTCCCCGCCGACGCCACCCACGTCAAGCTGATCGAGGGCGAGCTCGACCGGCAGGTGGAGATCATGAGCGTGATGGGCCGCCTCGCCTTCGGCGCCCGCTGATGCGACCGCCCCTTGGCTGTGCTACCACCCAGGCAACGAGAGCCCCGTGATCCACCTTGAGGCGGTCGAAAAGCGATATGGTCGGTTCCAAGCGGTACAACCGCTAAACCTGCACGTCCGCCCAGGCGAGGTCTTTGGCTTCCTCGGCCCCAATGGCGCCGGCAAGACCACCACCATCCGCATGATGGCCGGCGTGCTCGTCCCCAGCGCCGGGCGCCTGCTCATCGACGGCATCGACATCGTCAAAGAGCCGATCGAGTCCAAGCGCCGCGTCGGCTACATCCCCGATCGCCCCTACCTCTACGACAAGCTCACCGCGCGGGAATTCCTGGAATTCATCGGCGGCATGTACCAGCTCCCCCGGGCGCTCATCCGCGAGCGCGGCGACGCCCTGCTCGCCGACAATGGCCTGCTGCCGCGGGCCGATGAGCTGATCGAGGCCTACAGCCACGGCATGAAGCAGCGCCTCGTGCTCAGCGCCGCCCTCCTTCACGATCCGCGCCTGCTCATCGTCGACGAGCCAATGGTCGGCCTTGACCCCAAGGGCGCCCGCCAGATCAAAGACCGCTTTCGCGCCATCGCCGACTCCGGCCGCACCGTCTTCCTCTCTACCCACTCGATGGCCACCGCCCAGGAGGTCTGCGATCGCATCGGCATCCTCTTCCGCGGCAAGCTGGTCGCCCTGGGCACCGTCAGCGAGCTGCTCAGCGGCACAAACAGCGCCGATCTGGAGCAAGTCTTCCTCCAGCTGACCGAAGAAGACGCGGCCACCGCCGACCCCCGCCTGGGAACCCCATGAGCCTCCGCCCGCTGCTCCTGCTCGTGCTGCCCCTCGCCGCCGCCTGCGGCCCCAAGCGCCTGGGCGATGAAGGGCGCTACCAGACCGGCGAGCCCGGCGACGGCTAGCGGCGCGTCTCTGCCGGTGGCGCCGACAAGGCCTGGTTCAACGCCGACCTGGCCGCCACCCTCTACACCGACAGCAACTGCCTCAGCCGCTTTGAAGACAGCACCCTGCCCGACCTCATCACCCACCTCACCTTCGGCGTCGCCAAGGGGGCGCCCCTGCGCAGCGAAGACCGCATGGTCGACGGCCGCGCCGCCCTGGTGCGCGCCTACGAAGGCTCCCTCGACGGCGTGGCGGTGCGCATCGGCGCGCTCACGACCAAGCGCGATCAGTGCACCTACGATGTCCTGCTGATCGCCGCCCCCCGCCACTTCGAGGCCGCCCTGGGCGCCTTTGAGACCGTGGTGGCCGGCTTTGACGTGCGCGGCGACGGCTGAATGAAAACCCTGCTCACCTTCTTCGAGGCCTTCGGCCAGATCTGCATCCTGGCCGGCCGCGCCTTTCGGGAGATGTTCCGGGCCCCCTTCGAGTTCCGCCTGACCCTGACCCAACTGGAGCAGGGCGGCGTCGACTCCTGGTCGATCACGGTGCTCACCGCCGCCTTCACCGGCATGGTGATGGCCAGCCAGTTCGCCTGGGGGCTCGCCCCCTTCGGCGCCAGCCTCTACACCGGTAAGCTCGTCTCTCTCGGCATCGTCCGCGAGTTGGGTCCCGTGCTGACCAGCCTGCTGGTCGGCGGGCGCGTCGGGGCCGGCTTCACCGCCGAGCTCGGCAGCATGGCCGTCACCGAGCAGATCGACGCCATCCGGGCGCTGGGCGCCGATCCGGTGCGCAAGCTGGTGGTGCCGCGGGTGCTGGCGATGGTGGTCAGCATCCCCCTGCTCACCGTGCTGGCCGACATCGTCGGCTGCGCGGGCGGCATCTTGATGACGATGCTGAAGGTCGGCGTGACCTTCCGCTTCGCCATGCAGCAGGTGAACGAGACCATCGAGATGGGCGACCTGCTGCACGGCATCATCAAGAGCTGCTTCTTTGGCGGCATCATCGCGCTCATCGCCTGCTGGAACGGCATGCGCACCCACGGCGGCACCGAGGGAGTGGGCCGGGCCACCACCACCACCGTCGTCTACACCAGCATCACCCTGCTGGTCTCCGACTTCATTTTGAGCTCCTTCCTGATGGCCATCTACGCATGAGCGACGCGCCGATCATCCGCTTTCGCGGCGTCTCCAAGCGCTTCGGCCCCAAGATCGTCTACGAGTCGCTCGACCTCGACATCCACTCGGGCGAGACGCTCACCATCATCGGCGGCTCGGGCATGGGCAAGAGCGTGATGCTCAAGCTGCTCATCGGCCTGATGCGCCCCGAGAGCGGCACCATCGAGTGCTTCGGCGAGGAGGTCACCCGCCTCTCCGAGAAAGAGCTCCTGCGCATTCGCAGCCGCGTGGCGATGCTCTTCCAAGGTGCTGCCCTCTTCGACTCCATGTCGGTGGCCGACAACATCAAGTACCCCCTGGTCGAGCACAAGTGGGGCACCCAGGCCGAGATGGACAAACGGGTGTCGGAGGTGCTCGACATGGTCGACATGCCCGGCGTCGAGCGCCTCAAGCCGAGCGAGCTGTCGGGCGGCATGCGCAAGCGCGTCGGTCTCGCTCGGGCCATCGCCATCCAGCCCGAGGTCATCCTCTACGACGAGCCCACCACCGGCCTCGACCCGATCAACGTGCGCCGCATCAACACGCTGATCCTCTCGCTCCAAGAGCGCCTCGGCGTCACCTCGGTCGTCGTCACCCACGACATGGACACCGTCTTTACCGTCACCAACCGCCTCGCAATGGTGTACGGTCGCAAGATCGCCTTCGTTGGCACCCCCGACGAGGCGCGCAACGCCGACTTCCGCTACCTGCGCGAGTTCATCCAGGGCGGGCGCGGCACCCTGCACGAAGACCTCTAAGGGGATCAGCCCGGAAACCAGCCGACCTGGCCGGAGATCACCAGCTCGTCCCGATCCTGGCGCTGGCCCTCTCCGTCCACGAAGGAGAGCCCGCTGAGCGACACCGTGGCTTCGGCCGGCATGTAATAGTCGGTCACCTCGGCCGAGAGGTCAGGCTCGATGTGCAGGGTACCCACCCCCTCGATCACCGCCCACCGGTGCGTCTCCTCGGGGCCCTCGGTGACGGCGTCGTTGCACTGAAGCGAGCGGAGCGCGGTGCCCTCAATCGCGGCGCTATCGCCGGGGCCCATGGACAGATCGACGGGGACATCGAGGGGGGCGGCCTCGGCGAAGGACTGGGCCACGGCACCGTTCAGTTGGAAGACGAAGCCCTGGGTCTCGGCTTCGTTGACCGCCCACAGGAAGGTGTCTCCGCAGCCGCCCTGGTCGGCGATTTCGAAGGTCCAGTCGACGTCGGCGCCGGTTTCGCCGGTGTCGTCGATGCCCCCCGTGTCTCCACTGTCCAGGCCGCCGCCCAGCTTGAGATCAGGGAATGCACCGGTACAGGCCGTGAGGGTCAGCGAGAGAAGAACAAGGCGCATGGGACCTCCGTGTAGAAGCTCATAGCAAGAGTCGTGCCGCTTGCGACTCAGCGGGTTCTCGCCGACGGGCGATGACCTTCCGTCGCCGAAGCGCGACATGAGAGTCGTCCAGTCCAGGGTCCACAACCCCTAAAACGACCACCGCAGGCCCGCCGTGCCTGTGTACAGGGAAAAGGCCGCGTCTTTTCCTTCGACCTGCTGCTCGACAGACCCAATGAAGCGCCCCCTCCCCACCACCGACAGCCGGGGGACGGGGCTCCAGGCGAGCTCCGCGGCGTAATTCCAGGTGCCAAAGTCCCGACGGTTGCCCGGCGCGTTGATGTTGACCGTGCCCTCGCCGAGCCCCAGGCAGCCCTCCAGCGCCGGCCGGGACAACCAGCAGAGGTTCGCGACGAAGACGAAGGAGAGCACGCGAAGATCGGCGTCTTCGGGGAATGGAAAGTCCTGGCCGTCATGGTGGGTCTCTCCCCAGAGCGTGGCGATGGACAGGTGGCCGCCCAGGCGCCCCGAGGCGCTCCGCACGAACAAGGTCTCCACCTGGGCTTCTTGCACGAGGCGCGCCGGATCTTCGGACAGATCACCGACAAAGCCCATCACACCTGCGCTGTAGCCCAGGCGCGGCCCGTCGCGCAGGGCCTGCGCGGGCGCGTCATCGGCCAAGGCCAGGGAATGGGAGAGCAGCAGGGCGAGCATCGGGACCTCCAGCGTCGGCAGCGCTGCGACGGCGCGAAGCGCTCCGCCGGCTGGCCCCGGTCTATCCAGGAATCCCCGCTTGATCCCAGCGGAGCCGCCGATACGCCTCCTCCCACAGCGCCTGCCGCCCCTCGGCGAAGCGCACAGTCGCGAGGCTTGGGGCCGGGCCAGGGCCTCATACAGTTCGTCTCTCGCAATTCACGACTCCACACAGCTCGCTCTTCCAAGAGAGCCAGCGCGTCGGACTGGAGAGCAAAATGAGCGTGTACTCCCTGCCCATGTGGCAATTGCGATGGCGGCCCTGCCGTCTCTCCGGTCCGCGCGCCCCAGGGCGACTGGACTCCCTCCCCACTCATCCTCACCCACCCGCTGCCCGCAAGGCCGCGATCTGCCCACCATACAGACTCAAGGCCCGCTCACTGTCTCCAGCCGCCACCGCCGGACCCTCCCCAACCCGCACCCAGAGCGCGGCCTCTGGGCGCACCGACCCCGGCAAGCCCGCCGCCCAGATGCGCGCCGCCCGCGTCAAGGCCGGCGCGAGGCCCTCTCCCACCGAGCCCTCGGCCAGGGCCACCAGCCAGATGCCCGCCCCCCGATCGACGATCACGCCGATCGAGTCCACCACCGCGCTGATGGCCTCGTCGAGCTCCACCAGCGCCGCCATCGCCGCCTCGTCGCCCAGCTCGGCGTAGAGCCCCTTCTCGTCGACCAGCCCGCAGAGCAGCAGGCCGGCCCGCCCGACCGGCAGGGCCTTGTGGATGCCCAGGGCCGGCGGCCCCAGGCGCCGCGCCGCCAGCGGATCAGTCAGCAGCCGCCAGGCGGAGACCCGCGTCGCGGCGCCGGAGGGCCCGGGCACGAGGCTGCGACCGGTCGCCGTGGCCGTCGAGGCCGCCAGTTCGGGGGCCGAGGCCGGGCAGAAGGCCCCCTCGATGCCGCCGCCGGGCTGGCCAAAGCAGGCGTCGAAGGCGATCTCCACCGTCTCGGAGAGGTCCACCCGCGGGGCCCGGGCGCAGAAAGGGCAGGCCCCCACATGGAGCAGAGCATCGAGGCGGCCGGCCTCGCCCGCGATCAGACCGCAGCCGTCGCAGCGCAGCAGGTAGGCGAGGTCGAAGAGCCCGAGCGAGACGCCCTCGACCATCCAGCGCAGGGCGGCGTCGACGGGGATCTCGGCGGCCTCGGCCAGGGCGCCGGGCTCGATCCGGTGGAGCAGGGCCCGCGGGCTGCGCTCCAGCCAGCTTCGCAAGGCGCCGAGGAAGCCCATCGGCGCGCCGCGATCGAGGAGCCGAGACAGGGCCACCTGGGTCTGGCGCTCCAGGCTGCGCCGCTTGCCGGGGCCCCGGATGGCCTCGTCGCGCAGCAGGCTCGTCCAGGCCCGCGTGACCAGGGCGCCGACCGGCCAGAGGGCCGGCGCCAGCAGCGAGCTCTCCAGCTCCCAGTCGAGGCGGAGTCGCACCGCGCGGGTCTCCCCCTCGCCGAGGAGCCGCCCCTCAAAGCGCAGGCGGCGCAGGGCCGGGCCGTCGAGCCGCCAGAGAAAGAGGTGGTGATCGTCGCGCACCCAGGCCTGCTCCAGCTCCACCACCTTGTGGCGCAGGCCGGCCGGCCCCAGCAGCTCGCCACGAAAGACCGCCCGCTCCCCCGGCAAGGCGCAGAGCGCGCCGCGCACCGGCGGCAGGCCCGCCACCCGAAAGAGGTGGTCGGGGTCGGCCACCAGCGCCCAGGCCGCCGCCCGCGGCAAGGGCGGCCCGGTCAGATCGACGCCCAACGCGCTCTACCCGCCGGCCTCTTCGTCTTCCTTCTTGGTGCTCTCGCCCTTCTCGTCGAGCTCCTCGCCGCCGAGGCGCCGCTCAAAGACCTTGCGGCGATCGGGCCGGTGCAGATCGTAGAGGTAGCGCACCGCCGTCAGCGCCTCGGCCTTGCGGCCGATCACGCCGACCATCTTCCACTCGCCATCGACCCACTGCACGGCGAAGCTGCGCTCCTTGCCGCCACCCTTGAGCAGGACGTGGAACATCGTCGGATCGCCGCCGTCGCGCACGATCTTGCCAAAGGCATCCGCGCTGCTGGCGGCGTACTCGAGCCAGGGGGTGCCATCCTGGGCCCGCGGGGGGCCCTGCATCGCCGGGCCCACCGCCACCAGCTCGCCCGCCGAGCAGGCGCCAAAGGGCGGCTTCTCAAAGAGGTTGTAGCACTGGGTCTTGGCCAGTGCGGCGACGTAATCG
>JBEIQK010000446.1:0-5444 GCA_040376505.1 Alphaproteobacteria bacterium
AGGTGGCGTGCTACCCAGCCGTTGGAAGTGGCTCAGTTTCAGATGGCGAGCCTGGATCAGTTTCTGGTGGCGGGGAGCACCAGCGGAGTGGCCGCTCCACTCGTCGACGAAGCGGTCCATGGGGGTCTGTGCGGGCATCGGGCGGCCTGGGGGGCGAGGAAGGCGCCAAGTGTAGCGGAGGCGGACCGCGCGTGGGCAGTCTGGGGCGCGAAATGCCCCGCGGATCGGGGCCGAATGGCGTTTGGCAAGCGACTACGATGGGGGTGCCGCGGCGCGCGGGGGCCGGGCGGATCACGAGCCTACGCGGCGCTGCACCACCGAGGCGGGTGACCAGGGGCACAGGGCTGGTCCATCGCGCGATCCCGGCGGCGCTGGGCGGGTCGGCGGGCCTGGCGCAGCGTTGAGTCAAACCGACGTGGCCGGCGCGCCAACACGTCGGCGGCCTGCGCTGCACCTCGGGCCGCAGGGAGACGAGGCCCGATCGCTCGCTCTCAACGCCACACTTTTCTGCTACCCCGCCCACAACCCCGCCGTTAGCCTCCGGAGGGCGCCGCGGCAGGCGCCTGTACAGACCCACACCCCCAACCTGGCCAGCCACAGCCCCCGGAGCCCCTGTGTCTTTGACCCTCCATTCCCGCAGCGGCACCCCCGGCACCCTGCGCGCCCTGCGCTTTACCTGGCTCCGCCTCCAGTCCCGCGCCGACACCGCCAGCCTCGCCGACCCCCTCGAGTCCGCCCGCCTCCGCCTTCGGGCCGCCGCCGACGCCGAGGCCGAGCTCGAAGAGCGGAGCGCCGCCTTCACCGCCGAGATCGCCTACCTCGACGGACTCGAAGACGCCGAGGTCTCCTCCCTCGCCCGCGAGCTGCGCGTGCTGGTCGGCGGCAACCTCAAAGACCCGCGCTGGACCCGGCTCTTCTCCACCGCCCCCTCCGAGCTGGTGAAGCCGGTCGGCGGCCCGGTTCAGTCGCTGCACATCCATCACATTCTGCGCACGATGGCCGTCGACGGCGACTACGCCAGCCTCTCCGCCCGCCGCGACGCCCTCGACGCCGCCCGCGAGGCCGTCGAGGCCACCGAGACCGCCCGCAGCAGCCTCGGCGGGCCCTTGATGGCCGCCCAGTTGGAGCGCCGCCAGGCCCTCGACGCCGCCCACCGCGTCTACAACCGGGTGAAGCCCCAGCTCCAGCTCCTCTTCGACAGCGCCGCCCTCATCCGCTCCTTCTTCCCGCCCTCGCCCACCAGCGCCGCCGAGGAGGCCGAGGGCGACAAGGCCTGAGCCCCGCGCGCCTGGACCACCCCAAAGGGGACCCCCCAGGGCCACCACAGGCCCCCGGACCACCCCAAAGGGGACCCCCCAGGGCCACCACAAGCCTCTTGACCACCCCAAAGGGGACCCCCCAGGGCCACTACAAGCCCCTGGACCACCCCAAAGGAGACCCCCAAGGCCGCCCCGCCACCCCTGGAAGCCCCGCCGCCCCAACAATACGGGCCCCCCATGAAGCCCGCCCACCGCACGCTCCTGGTTTGGACCCTCCTCCTCGCCCTGCTGGCCGGCGCCTCGATCGCCCTGTTCCCCGACGACGACCCCCCGCTCCGCCCCTACGACACCTTCGCCGCCGCGGTGGTCGCCGGAGACATCGAGCACGTCGAGGTGCGGCGCGATGACCTGTGGGTCTTCCCCTTCGAGGGAGAGACCTACCGCGTCTCCGGCCTCGCCCAGCCAGAGATCCTCGACTGGCTTCAGTCCACTGGCATGCCCGTCACCCTAACCGAGGAGAACGACTCACCCGCCCTCCTCCTGGGCCTTGGGCTGGTGGCCCTCGCCCTCATCGTGCTGGCCCTGCGCCGCTTTCAGGCCGGTCAGGCCAACGCCAATACCCAGAGCATCTTCGCCCTGCGCACGATGCGCGCCCGCCAGTTGGCCCCCGGCGCCGAGCCCACCCGCTTCAGCGATGTCGGCGGCCATGGCGCCCTCCAGGAGCAATTGGGCGATGTGGTCGACTTCCTGCGGGCACCTGAACGGTGGGCGGCGGCCGGGGCGCGGCTGCCCCGCGGTGTTTTGCTTGAAGGGCCCCCCGGCGGCGGCAAGACCCTGCTGGCCCGGGCCGTGGCCGGCGAGGCGGGGGTGCCCTTCTTTGTGCTCTCGGCCAGCGAGTTTGTTGAGATGTTCGTCGGCGTGGGCGCCGCCCGGGTGCGCGATCTCTTCGCCCAGGCCGAGAAGGCCGCCCCCTGCGTGGTCTTCATCGACGAGCTTGACGCGGTGGGTCGGCGGCGCGGCTCGGGCCTGGGGGCTGGCCATGATGAGCGTGAACAGACCCTCAACCAGCTCCTCACCTGCCTCGACGGCTTTACGCCCACGAGCCGGGTGGTGGTGATCGCCGCCACCAACCGCAGCGATGTGCTCGACCGGGCCCTGCTGCGGCCGGGTCGCTTCGACCTGCGCCTGCGCCTCGATCCCCCCGACAGCGCCGCCCGCGCCGCGATCCTGGCCATCCACACCCGCGGCAAGCCCCTCGACCCGGCGGTGCGCCTCGCCGAGCTCGCCGAAGCGGCGGTGGGCTGCTCGGGGGCCCAACTGGAGCACCTGTGCAACGCGGCGGCGATGCGGGCGGTGCGACGGGCCGCCCGTGGGGGCGAGGTTCGTATCACCCAGGACGATCTACAGGCCGCCCTTCAGTCGCTGCGCGAGGGCGAGCGCCGCTTTGACGCCCTCGACGCCCTGCTGGTGGAGTCCACCAGCCAGCTCACCCAGGCCGACGCCGAGATCTTCGCCCGACTGACCCTGGCCGAAGGCGTGGTGGTCGAAGGCCGCCTGCGCTGGGCCGACGCCCACTTCATCAAGATCGAGCCCGCCGAGGGCGGCCCCCGACTCGTCCCCAAGGCCCAACTGCGGCTGGCCGAGGCGCTGACCGGCACGGCGGCAGCGGGCGAGCTGCGCCCCGATCGCTGGGCCAGCCGACAGACCGGGACCGCCTGATGGGCCCGCTCACCACGCTGATCCTGGAGCGCGTCGCCGCCTGGGTGCCGCTGGCGCTCTCGCTCACCGTTCACGAGTGGGCCCACGCCCGGGCCGCCGCCGGGCTCGGCGACCCCACCGCCCAGTCCCAGGGGCGGCTCTCCCTCGATCCACTGGTGCACCTGGACCCGGTGGGCTCGGTCCTGCTGCCGCTCCTGGGGCTGCCGGTGGGCTGGGCGCGGCCGGTGCCGGTGAACCCGGCGAATTTCCGCGGGGGCGGCGATGGGCGGCTGGGCATGATGTGGACGGCGGCGGCGGGCCCCCTGTCGAACGTGGCGCTGGCCCTGGGGGCGGCCCTGGCCCTGGCCGCCGGCCTCGATGGCCAGCCAGGGGCCCTGTGCGCACACCTCGTCGTGCTCAACCTCAGCCTCGCCTTCTTCAACCTGTTGCCCCTGCCGCCCCTCGATGGCAGTCGGATCGTCGACTTCTTCTGTCCACCCCGCCTGCGCCCGGCCTGGGACTGGCTCTCCGCCCAGACCGGCGTGGGGATCCTGCTGTTGGTGGCGCTGTCGCTGCTCGTCGACCTGGGCGCCCCCGTTCGCGCGACGAGCGCCCTGCTGCTGGGTTGGGCCGCCGACTGACCGCCTTGAGGGCCTGCGTGCGAGACAGGGCCCTCGACATTTTGGCCCGAGACGGTTCTACTTCGCGCAGCGAAAGCCCACCTTGTCGATGCGCGCGGTGACCTCGCCCTGGTTCCAGGAGAAGAGCACATCGCCCTCCTCCTGGATCTGCTTCTTCGCCAGCGCCTCCTCCAACAAGCGCCGGCGATAGGCGCCTTCGCCGCGGGTCCAGCCGGCTGCGGGCAGGTTCAAGACAGCGAGGGGAAATTCATCGTGGATCCACTCGCCGTCGAGCCGCAGGTCGAGGGCCGCGCGCTGCTCAGCATCACGCGCCACCACCTCCCACTCCAGCAGGCTGGGCAGCCGCAGCCCGCGCGCTTCGCAGTCCGCACCCGCCTCGGTGCGGGTGACACAGGTGGCCGCACCCGTGTCAATGGGGCCTCTCCAACCCACCTTGGTGCAGTCGCTCGACAGGCTCCGGTAGGTGCTCGACCGCGCGCGTAGCGCCGCTTCGCGTGTGGGCGCGGCATCCAAACAGAAGGCCGCCACCCGCTTCCGGTCAATCTTTTTGGGGCTGGGCGCGGGCCACCCCCCTCGCTTCGACGGCTGCCCGATCTGAATCTCCCGCTCTGCGAAGGCCACCATGCCTTCTGGACACCCCGCTGCCTTTACCGCGGGCGCCTCCGCCACCACCATCGTCGCAGCCGAGGAGGGCAGCGCAGGCGGTGTGGCCTGTACCATCAGCCCCGTCGAGGCGGGCTCCGTACCCAGGCTTCCCTCGTCGATGACCAAACCCAGACCCACCCCCACGGCCAGCCCCGCAGGCAAACAGAGCGCCGCCACCAGCGCCCCCACCCGCGCCAATGCGCCTCTGTCCTGGACCACAACCGGGGCCGGTGTCAGTCGCAGTCTCTCAATCTGGAGCTCCGCCTCCGAGCGCGACACCTGCGCCACCGCTTCCAGTCGCGCTCTCTCCGCCGTCTCCAATTCATCCCGCGTGGGCAAGGCCTGCCGGCTGCCGCTGGAGATCTCCTCCACCAGCTCCGAGACCCGCGCTCCCAGCGGGGCCGGCAGGTGCTTTTTGATCAGGGGGGCCGAGACCCACCACCGCGCCACCGCGCAGAGGGCCGGCGCCGCCGTCCCCACCAGCCCGGCGGCGCTCGCGGGGTCAAAGACGCAGGCGTGGGTGCCGCCGTTGCCCATGCTCTGGGCGGTGGTCACCTGCCGCAGCGTGTTCTCGGGCGGCTCCACCTTCCGCTCTTTGAGCTGCTTCAGAATGCCCTCGATCGTCCGGCCACTTGCACCGTCGAACTTTCCACCGTTTACCAGACACCAGGTCATCAACATCGCCTCGGTCGACCGACGTGCGTTCCACAGAAAGATCTCCGGATCCCCCTGCCGGTGATCGGCGCACAGCTCCAGGTAGCGAACCAGGGACTCCGCCAGCCCCAGCACTTCATCCTTCTCCGCCATGCCGCCTCCACACCAGCCCATGGTTGTTCGCCGGCAAGGCCTCCACCGACTCCAGCCCGATCCCCACCGCCGCCGCCATCGCCTCCAGCTCCCCCACCGCCCGCAGCCCCCAGGCCGGATCGCGCCCGCGCAGGTCTTCATCGAAGGCCTCGTTGCTCGGCGCCAAGGCTTCGCCCTCGAAGCGGTAGGGCCCATAGGTCACCAGCGGCGCCCCCACCGGCAGCAGCCGCCCCGCCTCCTCAAAGAGCGCCCTCGCCACCGCGATCGGCGAGATGTGCAGCAGGTTCACCGCCAGGATCGCCGCCACCCCCTCCACCGCCCAGGGCCGCTCCATCAGGTCGAGGCGTTGGGGCGGCCGCAGGTTCGGCAGGCCCGCCTCCTCCCACCGGGTCGC
>JBEIQK010000120.1:0-12080 GCA_040376505.1 Alphaproteobacteria bacterium
CCAGGGAAGTCACCGGAGAAGCCGGGCGGGGGCCCACAACAACGCCTGTCAAAGGCCGGACTTCGACCACCGGGGAAGTCACCGGAGAAGTCACCGCGGAAGTCGCGCGCCTCCTCGGCTCCCTGGTCGGAGAGATGAGCCGGGCCGAGCTACAGCTCGCTGTCGGCCTCAAGCACGAGGAGCACTTCCGCGACGCCTACTTGAAGCCTGCGATCGCGCTCGGCCTGGTCGAGATGACCGTGCCCGACAAGCCGCGGAGCAGCAAGCAGCGGTATCGGCGCACGGCGGCTGGGGCGGCGTGGTCGACGGGGAGGGGGGAATAACGACTCACCCGGCGGCCACGATGCGCTTGGGCGGTTGTGGGTGCTGCAGTTCGAATGAGGCGTTCCGCCCGGTCTGCCTCCCGCGGCGCGAGCGCCCCGACCTCGATGAGGTGCTGCGGCTGACCTGGGCCTCCCCAGGCATCACCCCTGGAATCACAAAGCTGCCCTCCTCAAACCGCCTTCCCCAGAGATGTCGTTCACAACCTTCTCCGCCCCTCGGATTCGCTCCCAACAATGGAACTCAAACCCCACCCCCTCAGTCGCCCTGCAAAACCGCAAGAGCAATCCCCGTAATCAACATCGGCAAGAAAATACCCATCACCCGATACCCCAAAGGCCAACCCCCAATAAACAGCGCAATCAACCCCTTCGCAGCAGTATTGGCAACAGCCGCAAGAACAAGCGCCAGCACCGCCACATCCGTAACCATCCCGTCCCGGTGCATCCTACCAATGCTCAACGTAACCGCGTCAATGCTCGGCAACCCACCCACCATCGCCGACACATAAACCCCCATGTCACCAAACCACTGGCGGGCCCCATAGCTGAACAGCAGGATCCCCACATAAAGCAAACCAAACCGAAAAGCCTGCTCCAAAGAGAAGGGGTTGGTGTGCTCAACAGCGGGGCTGGCCGCAGGCTCTTCGTCGCGAAAGCGAAGGTAAAAGGCAGCGCTCATCACGAGCCCAACGAGGCCCATCCCGCCGATCGGCAAGGCGGCCGGCCCAACCAGGCTGGGGTCGACCACCGCGATGGCGAGGAGCTGGCGGGGAAACATCAGCGTGCTGGCCAGGGCGATGCCCATGGCGGCGAGGCGCACCAGGGAAGGGTCTTTTTGCGCGCGGGACGAGAAGTTCAAGGTGACGGCGGTCGACGAGACAAGGCCGCCCACGGCGCCGGTGACGGTCATCCCCTTGCGGGCCCCCAATGAACGGACGGCGAGGTAGCCGAGAAAGCCAATGCCAGCGATGAGCGCCACCATCACCCCGATCTCGAAGGGGTTGACCTGCCCGCCGGGGCCATAGCCCTGATTGGGCAGCAGGGGCAGCACCATCAGCAGCAGCACGCCGAGCTTGGCGGTGGCATAGAGATCCTCCGAGGAGGTCTTCTGGGCGAGCTGGTGCAAGGGCACCCGCATCGACAAAAGGGCCATCGTGGCAACCCCGACGGCGGCGGCGATGCCCCAGCGATGCGGCGGGTCGATGGTGGGCAGGGGCAGGGCGCTGAACAGACCGACGGCGAGGACGACGAGGGCGGCGATCTCCGTGGTGAAGCCGCCGGTCTCTTTGCGCGTGGTGGCGACGGCGTTGGCCACCACCGGCGCGCCGAAGAGGAGCAGCACCAGCATGGCGCCGCCAACGCCGATGGGCTCGACGAGGAGGCCGGCCAGGGCGCCGGCGAGGCCGAGCAGCCCGAAGGTTCGCACCCCGCCGAAGCGCCGCTCCTCGATCTGGGACTGAAACTGCTCTCGCTCCAGGCCGACGAGGAGCCCCACCCCCAGGCCCACCGCGAGGCTGAGCGCCGCCTGAATCCAGGGGGTGGACAGATCAATCAACATCGGTCACGCGCAGGACCGCAAGCAGGGGGGCGGAGGAGGTATGGGCGATGGGTGACTCCAGATCACCAGGACTCTACACACGCGGGCCGGTGCTTCGGTCTGGAGATGGTGAGATTCGCATACCCACGGAGACCCCGGCCACAAAGACGACGACAACACCCTCTCGATGGTGCCCCTCTTTGAGCGAGGCCCTGCGCCGGCTCGCCATGGCCCGATCGAAGCCTCCCGCCGCCCCACCGGTTAGCGGGCCGCCCTACCCCGAGGCCATCCCCGCATGATCACCGAGATCGAGGACTTCTTCACCAAGGGCTGCGGCCGCTGCGATCGCTTCGACACGCCGGACTGCTCGGCCCTGCGATGGGCCCGCGGCCTCGCCGACCTGCGCCGCATCGCCCGCGACCTGGGCCTCGTCGAGACGGTCAAGTGGGGGCACCCCTGCTACATGCACGCCGGCCGCAACATCGTCCTCTTCGGCGCCCTGCGCGAAGACATGCGGCTGGGCTTCTTTAACGCCGCGCTGATGACCGACCCCGAGGGCCTGCTGAGCCGGTCGGGGCCCAATACGCAGAACCCCGACTGTATTCGTTTCCACCGAAACGATCAGGTCGCGGCCCAGGAGGAGAGCATCCGCCGCTACCTGCGCGAAGCGATGGGCTACGCCGAGGCCGGCATCAAGCCGGTCAAGGAGGCCCGGGAGGTGGAGTTGCCCGACGAGCTGACCGAGGCCCTGGAGGCCGACCCCGAGCTGGCCGCGGCCTTCGGGCGACTGACCCCAGGCCGCCAGCGCAGCTATGTCATCGCCCTGTCGAGCGCCAAAAAGGCCGAGACCCGGGTGGCGCGCATCCTCAAGTTCCGGCCCCACATCCTGGCCGGAAAGGGCGCCCTGGAGCGCTGATCCGTGGGGCCGCCCGCTCCGCAATGCGGGGGTGGCGACCGTCCGCGGCCCCGCCCCCGAGGGGACAGGACCGCGGGCCGAGGTCTGGCCTAGGCGAAGGCCTTGAGGTTCAGGCCGATGGGGCCCTCGCCGGCGTAGGTCATCTGACCCGAGAAGCTGGCGCCATTGTCGTTGCTGGTGGCCTGGATCGAGACCACGCCCTGGGTGCCGCGGCAGCCGAGCACAAAGGTGCCGCCCGGGTGCCAGGGCGCGCTGTCGCCGCCCCACTGGTTCTCCACCACATAGGTGTTGGCCATCGTGCGGGTGCCGCGGAAGCCGATGGGGCCTTCGCCGGCGTAGGTCATCGTGCCGTTGAGGGTGGCCCCATTGTCGGTGCTGCCCACCTGGATCGACACCACCGCCTGACCCGGCGCCCGGCAGCCGATCACCCACTCGCCGCCGACGTGCCAGGGGGCGCTGTTGCCGCCCCACTGGTTCTGGGCGGCGTAGGGGGTGCTGTTGGAGAGCGCGCCCTGAAAGCCGATGGGGCCTTCGCCGGCGTAGGTCATCGTGCCGGTGAAGGTCTTGCCGCCGTCGGCCGAGCTGATCTTCAGGGCCACCATGTTCTGACCGCTGCGGGCGCCGAGCAGGAACTGACCGGCCTCGTGCCAGGGGGCCGAGCTGCCGCCCCACTGGTTCTGGGCGGTGTAGCTGTTCATGGTGGTCTGGGTGCAGCGCAGGCCGATGGGGCCCTCACCGACATAGGTCATCGTGCCGGAGAAGGTCTTGCCGCCGTCGGCCGAGCTGATGTCGACCGCCACGGGGAGCTGGCCCTGCCGGTTGCCGATGTTGAAGACGCCGCCGTCGTGCCAGGGCGCGCTGGAGCCGCCCCACTGATTCTGGACCGTATAAGTCGACATGGTGTGCTTCCGTTCCTGTCAGGATTGGATTTGTTGGCCCGCCGGAGTCAGTCCGCCCGGGCCCACACTCAATATCTGCCGGATCGCGCCGCACCACACAATTATTGTTTCCCCCTCTTGCATCGGATAACAGGCTCTTTCTGGTGCAAAACGGAGATCCGTTAACGCAGGCCGCGCACCAATAAAAAAGGGAGCGCCGAAGCGCTCCCTTGGCCGCCCGCGGGCCGGCTCAGTCGGCCGAGGCCGGCGCCGGCTTGTTGTACATGGCCTCGATCAGGTGGGCGTACTTGGTGGAGACCACCTTGCGCTTGACCTTGAGGCTGGCGGTGAGCTCGCCGCCGTCGACGGTCATCGGGCCGGGCAGCACCTCGAAGTACTTGACGCTCTCGAAGCTGGCGAGGGTCTTGTTGACCTCCTTGATGTGGGCTTCGAGCACCTCGCGAACCCGCTTGTGGCCGGGCTCGGCGGGGATGCCCTCCTTCTGGGCCCACTCGGCGAAGTTCTCGGGATCGAGCGAGAAGAGGGCCACGCAGAAGTGCTTGCTGTCGCCGATCAACACGGCCTCTTGCAAGAAGGAGACGGCTTTCAGGCGCGCCTCGATCTTGACCGGGGCAATGTACTTGCCGCCGCTGGTCTTGAAGAGCTCCTTCTTGCGGCCGGTGATGGTGAGGAAGCCCTCGCCATCGAGGCTGCCGAGGTCGCCGGTGTGGAACCAGCCCTCGCTGTCAAAGGCCTCGCCGGTGGCGTCGGCGCGGTTGAGGTAGCCGCTGGTGATGTTGGGGCCCTTGGCCAGCACCTCGCCGTCTTCGGCGATGCGCAGGGTGACGCCCTTGATCGCCTGGCCCACCGTGCCGATCTTCATCTTGCCCGGGCGGTTGGCCGAGAGGCCGGGGCAGGTCTCGGTGAGGCCGTAGGCCTCGATCAGCGTGAAGCCGAGCGCCAGGAAGAACTCGTGCACGTCGGAGCGCAGGGGGGCCGAGCCGGAGAGCAGCACGGCGCAGCGGTCGAGGCCCATCTTGGCGCGCACCTTGCTGAAGACCAGCTTGTCGGCGATGGCGCGCTTGGTGTTGAGCCAGAAGGGGATCGGCTGGCCGGTGGTGACGTAGGGGATGGTCTCCTTGCCCACGCCGATGGCCCAGTTGAAGATCTTCTGCCGGGTGGGCGGGCTGGCGGCCACGCCGCCTTCGACCTTGCCCTTCATCTTCTCGTAGACGCGCGGGGCGGCGGGCAAAAAGCCGGGGCGGGCGCTGGCGAGGTCGGCGGCCAGGGTGGGCACCGACGACATCACCAGGGGGGTGCTGTAGTAGGGGCCGGCCAGCTCGATCAGGCGGCCAAAGGAGTGGGCCAGGGGCAGGAAGAGGTGGAGGCCGCCCTCTTGGACCTCCTTGCCAAAGATCTGAACCTCTTCGATATTTTCGATGAGGCTCAGCATGTTTTCATGGGTCTGGATGACGGCCTTGGGCGGCCCGGTGGTGCCCGAGGTGTAGGTGAAGGTGGCGATGTCGCTGCGCTGCACCTTTCCGACGCGGCGCTTCATCTCGTCGCGCAGCGAGCCCAGGCGCTCTTTGCCGCGGGCCTCGAGTTGGGCGAGGCTCTCCCAGTCATCGGCCGGCTCCAGGCCGGTGGGATCGACCACCACGATCTTCCCGCGCAGGGGGATCCGGGACTTGGGGTACGACACGTCGAAGAAGGTGAAGCCATCGCGCATGGCGCGGACCTTGCCCACCTGCAGCGCGTTTTCGGCCACCACCAGCATCACCTGGGGGTCGGCGTGCATGAAGCCGACCTCTTCGGGCAGCAGGCTGGCGTAGACCGGCACGGTCTGCAGGCCCACCGACATCGCGGCGAAGTCGAGGATCACCCAGTCCATCGTGGTGTTGCCGATGATGCTGACGCGGGCGCCATCGGGCAGATCGGTCGCCGAGAGCAGCCCCGCGGCGATCACCTCGACCCGGGGCATGACCTCCTTCCAGGCGATGTCAGCCCAGCCGCCATCGCGCTTGATGCGGAAGGCTGGGGCGTCTGGGTTGCGCGCAGCGCAGCGCTGGACCATCGCCGGGATGTGGGGATCCGCCATGGGGGAGTGCTCCTTTGTTGCGCCCGAGGGGGTGGCCGTGCCGGGGGCACTGGGGGTTGGGCGCCGTCAATTCGCCTCGCGCCGACATCTTGCGCGACGAGGACCCGCCGAGTCTACTCAGGCGCCAATTCCTGTCAAGGCAGGCGCCGGCTGGCCGCATGGGGTCGGCAGGATAGGACCCGCGCCTTCTGAGGACCCCATGCTCGCTGACAAGCTCGCCCTGCTCAACGCCATCCTCAACGCCGCCAGCGGGATCTGTCTGGTCATCGGGTGGCTCTTCATTCGCGCCCGCCAGCCCGAAAAGCACCGCATCGCGATGCTCTCCGCCTTCGGCATCAGCGCGGTCTTCCTGGTCTCCTACCTCACCCGGGTGGCCCTCTCCGGCACCCACCCCTACCCCCCCGAGGCCCCCGGACGGGCCTTCTACCTCGCCATGCTGGCCAGCCATGTGGTGCTGGCCGCCAGCGTGCCCTTCTTCGCGGTGGGCGCCATCTGGGCCGCCACCCGCCAGCGCTTCGACCTGCACAAGCGGCTCGTGCGCTGGGGGCTGCCGATCTGGCTGTACGTCTCGGTGACCGGGGTGGGCGTCTACCTGATGCTCTACCAGCTCGCCGGGGTGACCTGAAGCAGGCCGCGGCCGACAAGGGCCGCGCGGGCCTCGTCGGCGCCGACCACCCGCTCGGCCTGCCAGCCCAGGCTGCGGGCGACGGCGATGTTGTGGGGGTGGTCATCGAGGAGCAGCACCCGGCCGGGCTCCACGCCCTGGGCCGCGGCGAGGAAGGCGGCCGGATCGGGCTTGGCGAGGCCCACCAGAAAGGAGACCCGCAGCGGCTCGAACCAGCGGTCCATGCCGTGGTCGCGGCAGAGGCGAGGCCAGTGAACGGGGTTGCCGTTGGACAGACAGCCCGTGCGAACCCGGGCCGCGGTCTCCTTCACCAGGGCCTCGGCGCCGGGGAAGAGGCCGATCACCCAGGCGTCGAAGCCGGCGCGCAGGGCCTCGATCGAGGCCTGGGGGCCAAAGCGGGCCGCCATCGCGCCAAAGAAGGCCGCCTCGCTCACGCGGCCGGACTCAAAGCCGTTGGCGATCGGATCGGCCAGCATGAAGTCGGCCCAGTCGGCCTGCCCGGCGCCGGGCAGCAGGTCAAAGAGGGGCTGGGGATCATAGCGAACGAGCACGCCACCGATGTCGAACAGCACCAGATCGACCAATGGGCACCTCCCGGCGCGACCGAATAGCCCGCAGGGCATGATCGAGACATCCCTCACCGTCTCTCCGACCTGCAACGCCGCCCTGGAGCAGTGCGGCGTCCCCATCGTCTCGGCCGTCCGGCTGGTCAACCGGGGGGCTGAGCCTCGCGTGGGCGGGCGCCTGCGGGTGCTCCTGGGGCCGGATCTGGGCGACCCCTTCGAGGTGGCCCTGCCCACACTGCACGGCGGCGAGGCCCTCGATCTGGGCCCCCTCGACCTGCGCCTGCCGGCCGGTCGCCTGCGCAGCCTCGTCGAGGCCGAGCCCGGGCAGCTCCAGTGGTGGGTGCGCGGCCCCGATGACGCCGTCTGGGCCGAAGGGAGCGCGCCGATCAGCCTGCTCGCCCACAACGAGTGGCCCGGCCTGCGGGCGCCCCCGGCCCTGCTCGCCGCCTTTGTGTTGCCCAATCATCCCGCGCTGCAGCCCCTGCTGGTCGACGTTCGCGACCGCCTCGGCGCCGCCACCGGTGATTCGGCGATCGATGGCTACCAGTCGCGCGCTTCAGCCCGCGCCCGGGCCCAGGTCGAGGCCCTCTACGCCGCGGTTCAGGGGCTGGGGCTCTCCTATGTGGGCGCCCCGGCCAGCTTTGAGGGGGTTGGCCAGAAGGTGCGGCTGCCCGACCGCCTCCTCGCCGATCAGATGGGCAACTGCCTCGATCTCACCCTGCTCTTCGCCGCCGCCGCCGAGCAGATGCGCCTCGCCCCGCTGCTGGTGGTGGTCTTCGGGCACGCCTTCCCGGGGGTCTGGCTCGAAGACGATCGCTTCCCCGAGGGCACCGTCGACGACGCGGCCCGCCTGCGCAACCTCATCGAGCTCGGCCAGATCGTCGTCTTCGACTCCAGCACCGCCATCGCCGCCGGCCAGCCCTCCTTCGCCCAGGCCGCCGCCGCGGCGCGGGCCTACCTCGCCGACGACGCGCGCTTCGTCTGCGCCATCGACGTGCGGGTGGCCCGCCTCGACCGCTTCCGACCCCTGGCCCTGCGCGCGGCCGTGGCGGAGCTCGGCCCCGAGGGCACCGCCCCCCTGCCGATCGCCGAGGGGGCGCCGCCGGAGCTGCTGCCCAGCGCCCCGCCGCCCTCCGAGCCGGTGGCCCTGCGCTTCAAGCGCTGGAAAGACCGCCTGCTCGATCTGTCGCTGCGCAACCGGCTGCTCAACTTCCGGCCGACCACCGCCGGCTCGCTGCCGCTGCGGGTGCCCGATCTGGCCCGCTTTGAAGACCTGCTGGCCGGCGAGACGGTCTTTGAAATCCACCCCGCCCCGGCCACCGACCCCCGCGATCAGCGCGACGCCGCCTTGCTCGCCGCTCGTACCGACCTCGCCGATCTGCAGGCCCGCAGCCGCGCCGACCTCGACCGCGGGCTGCTCCAGGTCGAGTTGGGCCCCGCCGACTTCAAGCGCCGGGCCGTCGACCTCGATCGCTCCGCCCGGGCCGACCTCGAAGAGGGCGGCGCCAACACGCTCTTCGCCGCCGTGGGCTTGCTGCGCTGGTTTGAGTCGGCCGAGGCCAAGGAGCCCCGCCTCGCCCCCCTGCTGCTGGTGCCGGTGCGCCTGGAGTATGACCGCCGCGGCCAGCGCATCCGCCTGCGCCGCACCGAGGGCGAGCCGATCGGCAACGTCACCCTCGCCGAGAAGATGAGCCGCGACTTCGCCCTCGACCTCTCCTTCCTGGGCCAGTTGGGCGGTGATGATCGCGGCGTCGATGTCGCCGCCCTCCTCCAGTCCACCCGACAGGCGATCAGCCGGGTGCCGCGCTGGGAGGTGAGCGAGGAGGTGCACTTGGGCCTCTTCACCTTCACCCGCTTTTTGATGTGGAAGGACCTCGAAGACAACGCCGCCGCCTTGCTCACCAACGAGGTGGTGCGCCACATCGCCGCCGGCGGCGCCGACCCCTTCCCCGACCCGGTGGGCCCGGTCGATCCGACCACCCTCGACGCCGAGGTGCCCCCCGAGACGCTGCCCACCGTCGTCGACTGCGACTCCACCCAGATGAGCGCCGTGGTGGCCGCCCGCCGCGGCCGCAGCTTTGTGCTGCAGGGCCCGCCCGGCACCGGCAAGAGCCAGACCATCACCAACCTCATCGCCGCCGCCCTGCACGCCGGCCAGACCGTGCTCTTCGTGAGCGAGAAGATGGCTGCCCTCGACGTGGTGCACCGGCGGCTCAGCGCCGTGGGCCTGGCCGAGTCCTGCCTGGAGCTGCACTCCCACAAGGCCAACAAGGCCGCCGTGCTGCGCTCGATGGGCGCCGCCTGGTCGCTGCCGGCCCGCCCGACCCCCAGCGGCTGGATGGAGCGCGGCCGCGAATTGGCCGCCCTGCGCGCCGAGCTCAATGCCTACGCCCAGGCCCTGCACGCGCCTCGCCCGATCGGCCGCTCGCTGCACGCGCTGACCGGCCGCCTGGGCGAGCTCTCCGCCGCCCCCGCCCTCGCCCTCTCGCTCCGCGAGCCCGCCACCCTCACCGAGGAGGGCCTGCGCAGCCGCCTGGAGGCCGCCGCCGCCCTGGCCACCGCCGCCGGGCCCGTGCTGCCGCTGTCCAGTCACCCCTTCGCCCGCTGCGGCGGCTTTCCCTGGACCCACCGCGCCGAGCAGCGCCTGATCGAGGCCCTCGCCGAGGCCCGCGCCGCCGCCCGCGGTCTTGGCGAGGCCCGCGCCGCCCTGGCCGACCGCCTCGGCGCCGCCGCCCCCGACACGATCGAGGGGATGGAGGCCCTCGCCACCCTCGGCGCGGCCGTCTCGCCCCTGCCGCCCCAGGCCGCCAGCCCCGCCTGGCCCGAGCTGGCCGCCCGCGCCGCCGCCTATCAGGCCCGCCAGGAGGCCCAGGACGCCGAGCGCGCCGCCCTCGACACCCGCTGGAGCCTCACGCTCTACAGCCCGGCGCTCACCGCGCTGGCCCCCACCTTCGCTCGCTGGGCCAGCGCCTTCTTCCTCTTCGCCTTCTTCCTGCTCTTCTTCCCGCGCCGGTCGGTGGCCGCCGCCGCCAAGGGCCGCCTGCCCGACGACCGCCTGATCGCCGAGGATCTGCAGCGGGCCAAGGCGGTCGCCGAGGCCGAGCCGGGGCTGCGCGCCGAGCAGGCTTCGCTGCAGGCCCTCTTCGTCGGCGCCTGGCCGGGCGGCGACAAGGCCAGCCTCAGCGAGCTCCTCGCCCGCGCCGAGCGCCTGCGCGGGGCCCAGGGCCCGGTCGCCAGCCAGCTCCCCCGCTTGATCGATCCCGCCGGCCCCGCCGAGCTCCGCGCCCGGGCCCTGGCCGAGGCCGCCGCCCTCACCGCCGCGCTCACGCGCCTGCGCGCCGCCCGCGCCGCCGTGGAGGAGGCCCTGGGCCTGCGTTGGGGCGACGATCGCGACCCCGGCCTGCTCTCCCGCATCGAGGCCGACGCCAAGGCCTGGACCGAGGCCCGCCCTCGCCTGCGCGCCTACTGCCTCTTCCAGGAGGCCGCCACCGTCGCCGCTTCCGTCGAGTTGGGCCCGCTGGTCGACGCCCTGCGCCAGGGGTCGCTGCCCCCCAAAGAGGCCGTGCCCGCCGTGGAGCGCGCCCTGCTCAGCGCCATCAACCTCGCCCTGCGCGACGAAGACCCGCTCCTGCGCAGCTTCGACGCCGAGGCCCAGGAGCGCCGGGTGGAGCGCTTTCGGGCGCTCGATCGCGAGCATGTCCAGCGCTCCCGGGCCGAGGTCCTCCGCGCGCTGGACGAGCGGCGGCTGAGCGTGGCCAAGGCCGAGGTGGGCGAGCCGGGGCTGTTGGCCCGCGAGCTGCGCAAGCAGCGCGGCCACCTGCCGATCCGCAAGCTGCTGGCCGGCATCCCCAACCTGCTGCCCCGGCTCAAGCCCTGCCTGCTGATGAGCCCCCTGTCGGTGGCCCAGTACCTTCCCGCCGATGGCCGCCGCTTCGATCTGGTGGTCTTCGACGAGGCCAGCCAGATCGGCACCCACGACGCCATCGGCGCCATCGCCCGCGGCAACCAGGTCGTCATCGTGGGCGACAGCAAGCAGCTCCCGCCCACCGCCTTCTTCCAACGCGAGGGGGCGCCCGCCGACGCCCTGCCCGATGAGAACGACATCATCGAGCTGGAGAGCATCCTCGACGAGGCCCTGGCCGCCCGCCTGCCCGAACAGATGCTGGGCTGGCACTACCGCAGCCGCCACGAGTCGCTGATCGACTTCAGCAACCAGCACTCCTACGAGGGGCGCCTCAACGTCTTCCCCGCCGCCGCCGGCCGCAGCGGCGAGTTGGGCCTGCGCTTCACCGCCGTGCCCGACGGCGTCTACGACAAGGGCAAGACCCGCGCCAACCGCAAGGAGGCCGAGGCCCTGGTGGCCCACCTCGTCTCGCGCCTCGAGCAGACCGTACCCGGCACCCGCAGCTTTGGCGTGGTGACCTTCAGCCAGGCCCAGCAGACCCTGGTGGCCGACCTGCTCGATCAGGCCCGCGCCCGGCGGCCGGCGATTGAGCCCCACGTCGCCGACAGCGTCTCCGAGCCGGTCTTTGTGAAGAACCTCGAGAATGTGCAGGGCGACGAGCGCGACGTCATTCTGTTCAGCATCGGCTACGGGCCCGACGAGCAGGGCAAGGTCTGGATGAATTTCGGCCCCCTCAACCGCAGCGGCGGCGAGCGGCGACTGAACGTGGCGGTCACCCGGGCCCGCCAGGAGAACCACGTCTTCTCCACGCTCACCGCCGACCAGATCGACCTCTCCCGCACCCGGGCCAAGGGGGCCGCCCACCTCAAGGCCTTCCTCCAGCAGGCCGCCAGCCGGGCCGCCGCCCTCGCCACCCTGCGCACCGCCGACTACGCGAGCCCGCTCGAGGGCGCCCTGCACGATCAGCTCGTCGCCGCCGGCCACACCGTCGACTGCCGGGTGGGCTGCGGGGCCTACCGCATCGATCTGGCCGTGCTCGACCCCAAGGCGCCCGAGGCCTACCTGCTCGGCGTGGAGGGCGATGGCCCCGCCTACGCCCAGGCCGCCACGGCCCGCGACCGCGATCGCCTGCGCGGCGAGGTGCTGGCCAACCTGGGCTGGCGACTGTTTCGGGCCTGGTCGACCGAACAGTGGCTGGACCCGGCCCGGGCCGCCGCCCGCCTCGCCGCCGCC
>JBEIQK010000533.1:0-4636 GCA_040376505.1 Alphaproteobacteria bacterium
CCCCCCGCGAAGACCGCGCTGCCATCCCCCCGAAGGGTGCGAGCGAAGGGCGCCGCGAAGGGCAGGGCCATGGCCGCGACGGCCGCCAGGAAGACCAGCAGCGAGGGGCCCAGAACCTGAAGTTCGGCGACTGAGACAGGTGACATGTCTGGCTACTCCTGCCCGCCGATTTCAGCGACCAGCGACACGGGCTCGGAGGCCTCCATCTCGACGAGCATCGCGTCCACCGAGGGGGCCATGCGTTCGAGGATCGGCTGCGGGAAGAGGCCCATGGCAAAGATGAGGAAGAGGAGCGGCGCGAGGGTGAGCAGCTCGGCGCCGGTCATGTCCTTGAGGTCTTTGTTCTCGTGGTTGGTGAGCGGCCCGAAGACAACCCGCTGAATCATCCACAACATGTAGACCGCGCCGAGGATCACGCCGGTGGCCGCAAAGGTGGTGGCGATGGGGTGCGGGCCGAAGCTGCCGAGCAGCACCAGCATCTCACCCACAAAGCCGTTCATCCCAGGCAGGCCGATCGACGAGAAGGTGACGACCAGCAGCACGAAAGAGAAGACCGGGATGACCTTGGCGAGCCCGCCGTACTCCGAGATCAGGCGGGTGTGCCGCCGCTCGTAGATGACGCCGACCAGGAGGAAGAGCGCGCCCGTCGAGATGCCGTGGTTGAGCATCTGGTAGACCGCGCCACCCACACCCTCAGCGTTGAGGGCGAAGAGACCCAGCATCACCACGCCCATGTGGCTCACCGAGGAGTAGGCCACCAGCTTCTTGATGTCGGGCTGCACCATCGCGACCAGCGCGCCGTAGATGATGCCGATGACCGACAGGGTCACGATAAGCGGGGTGGCCGCCTTCATGGCGTCGGGGAAGAGCGGCATCGCGTAGCGGAGGAAGCCGAAGGTGCCGAGCTTGAGGAGCACGCCGGCCAGGATGACCGACCCACCGGTAGGCGCTTCGACGTGGGCGTCGGGCAGCCAGGTGTGAACCGGGAACATCGGCACCTTGATCGCGAAGGCCAGCGCGAAGAAGGCGAACATCCACACCTGCGAGCCGTAGGGCACGCCGACCTTGTAGAGGTCGAAGAGGTTGGTCGACCAGGCCCCGACCTGCAGATAGTGCTGATGGTAGAGCGCCAGAATGGCGACCAGCATCAACAACGAGCCCAGCATCGTGTAGATGAAGAACTTGACGGTGGCGTAGATGCGCCGCGGCCCGCCCCAGACCCCGATGATGAAGTACATCGGGATGAGCATCAGCTCCCAGAAGACGTAGAAGAGGAAGGTGTCGAGGGCCACGAAGGCACCCAACATCCCCGTCTCCAGCATCAGCATGAAGCCCAGGTACTGGCCGAGTTTGTCCTTCACCGCGTCCGAGGTGCCGTAGATCACGATCGGCGTGAGGAAGGTGGTCAGGAGGACCAGCAGCAGGGCCACGCCGTCGATGCCGACGAAGTAGCTGATGCCCAGATCCTTGATCCAGGGGTAGGGCCCCTCGACCGCCTGGAAGGTGGGCCACCCCGCGATGGGCCCCTTCCCCGCTGGGTCATAGATCGACCACAACGGGAGGGAGGCTGCGAAGGTCAGGAGGGAGACGCCGAGTGCGAGGTTCTTGGCGAGGTTCTTCGGGGCGAAGAAGACCGCCAGCGCGCCGAGCAGCGGCAGGAAGGTGACGATTGTGAGCAGGTGGCTCATCACGACCCCATGGCCGACAGCACGAAGCCGACGACGAGAAGGGCTCCACCCCCGGCGATGGCCAGCGCGTACACCTGAGTCTGGCCGTTCTGGACGGAGCGACCATACCAGTCACCCACCCGCTTGGCCGCTGACGCAGAGGCGTTGACCAGACCATCGATGATGCCGACGTCGACGATGGACCAGAGGATGTGCTTGCTGAAGAAGACAGTGGGCTTGATGATCACGAGCTCGTACAGCTCGTCGATGTACCACTTGTTCTGGGAGCCCTCGACCACCACCGCCGGGATCTCCGCCACCAGCTCCTTCGTGTCCGAAGGCCGGATGACATAGAGCCAGGCCGCGACCGCCACGGCCCCGACGATGAGGAAGAGCACCGCCGCCATCAGCGGCATCTCATGGGCGGCATTGGGCAGGTGGGAGGCCACCGCCGCGACCGCGTGCTCACCGCCATGTTCGGCCCCATGCCCCCCTTCGAGCTGCATGTAGCCGTAGGTGCTCTTGAAGAAGGCGTTGGAAGACGCGAAGATCGGCTCCATGAAGTGCTCGAGCTTCGCGTTGTCGACGATCTTCGGGAACCAGTGCGGCGTGTTGAGCAGACCGCCGAAGGCCGAGAGCAGCGCCAGCACCGCGAGAGGACCCCACAGGATCACCGAGACCTCGTGCGGCTTGTGGTCGCCGTGGCCATGACCGCCGTGCCCGTGGTCGTCGTGCGCGTGCCCGTGATCGTCGTGCCCATGACCGCCCCGGTACTCACCCCAGAAGGTCATGAACATCAGGCGGCTCATGTAGAAGGCCGTCAACACCGCCGTCAGCGCACCCATGGCCCACAGCAGCTTGGGCAGCGGGAAGTCCACGCCAAGCTGCGCGCTCGGCGTGATCCAGGTGAGCCAGAGGATCTCGTCCTTCGAGATGAAGCCCGAGAAGGGCGGGATGCCGATGATGGCCAGCCAGGCGATGACGAACACCCCGAAGGTGATCGGCATGTACTTGCGCAGGCCGCCCATCTTCCGCATGTCCTGCTCGTGGTGCAGGGCGTGGATGATGGCACCCGACCCGAGGAAGAGCAGCGCCTTGAAGAAGGCGTGGGTCATGACGTGGAAGAAGCCGGCGACAAAAGCCCCCGTGCCCACGCCCAGGAACATGTACCCAAGCTGCGAGACCGTAGAGTAGGCCAGCACCTTCTTGATGTCGTTCTGGCTGATCGCGATGGTCGCCGCGAAGAGGGCCGTCGCCGCGCCGATGGTGGCCACCACGCCCATCGCGAGGGGAGCCATCGCGAAGAGGAAGTTGAGGCGGCAGATCATGTAGATGCCGCTGGTGACCATCGTGGCCGCGTGGATCAGCGCCGAGACCGGCGTTGGGCCCGCCATGGCGTCGGGCAGCCAGACGAAGAGCGGGATCTGCGCGCTCTTGCCGGTGGCGCCGCCGAAGAAGAGCAGACAGATCGCGGTGACCGCGAGGCCGCCCACGCCGCCAACCAGCTCTGGGTTGGCCGCCAGCACCGTCTGCAGCTCGGCGAACTCGACGGTCGCCTTGTCGCCCAGGGCCCAGTACAGCCAGAAGAGGCCCAGGATGAAGCTGAAGTCGCCCACCCGGTTGGTGACGAATGCCTTCTTGCCCGCCGCCGCGTAGTCGGTGTTCTCAAACCAGAACCCGATCAGCAGGTAGCTGCAGAGGCCCACGCCCTCCCAGCCCACGAACATGAGCAGGAAGTTCGAGCCCATGACGAGCAGGAGCATCGAGAAGACGAAGAGGTTCAGGTATGCGAAGAACCTCCACGTGCTCTGGGCGTCCTTCGGGTCGTCCATGTACCCGATGGAGTAGAGGTGGATCAGGGTCCCGATCCCCGTGATGACACACATCATCGTGGCGGACAGAGCGTCGGCCACGAACTTGATGTCCACGGAGAGGTTGCCGATGGCCATCCAGGTCCACAGGGTCGTCTCCAGACGACCTCCCTCGGCCTTCATCACCCCGAAGAGGGTCATGAAGGAGAGGACCGCGCTGACGGCCACCATCGCCGTAGCGATGCCACCAGCGGTCTGGCGGGAGGCCTTGCGGTTCAGCAGCCCGATGAGGATGGCCCCCAACAAGGGGAAAGCCGGTACAAGTGCGAGCAGCGACGGCGGCAAGGCTCAGCCCTTCAACAGGTTGAAGTCCTCAAGATTCACCGACACTTTGTGTCGGAACACCAGAATGACCAGCGCGAGGCCGACCGCCGCTTCTGCAGCGGCGATGGCCATCACGAAGGTAGCGAACACCTGCCCCTCGATGGCACCCGTATGCCGCGAGAACGCGACAAAGGCGAGGTTGGCAGCGTTCAGCATGAGCTCGACGCTCATCAGCACGATCAGGGCGTTCCGCCGCACCAGCACGCCCACGGCGCCGATGAGAAAGAGCGCCGCGCTGACGGCGAGGACCGGGTACAGACCCACGAGTTCCATGGTTAGATGTCCCTCTTCGCGAGGACCACCGCGCCAATCATGGCGACGGTGAGCACCGCAGACGCCACCTCAAAGGGCAGCAGGTAGGCCCCACCGAACATGGCCTTACCGACCGCTTCGATGGTGCCGCCTGGGGCGTTGGCGCCCGGCAGGTCGTGGGTGGACACCGCATGGATCGCCTGGACCAGGCCAAGGCCGGTCAAGCCGACTGCGCCGAGCCCGACGATGGCGCGGGGCCGGATCGGGATGGGGTTGGTATTCTCGTCATCGCGCAGGTTGAGCAGCATGATGACGAAAATGAAGAGCACCATGATGGCCCCGGCGTAGACCAGGACCTGCATGACGGCGACGAAGTGCGCGCCCAACAAGACGTACATCGCAGACAGGAAGAAGAAGCAGACAACCAGAGCGACAGCCGAACTGATCGGGTTTCGCCGGGTCACTACTGCCACTCCCGCGACGACGGCGGCGATGGCGAGCACGTAGAACAAGACTGCTTCG
>JBEIQK010001078.1:0-1788 GCA_040376505.1 Alphaproteobacteria bacterium
CTGCCCGACCGGCGTGAACCGTGGCTACCCCCGAAAAGGTGCTCGACGCCGCCGCCGACCCCCTGAAGGCCGCCGCCAGGACTTCTACAATACGCCGGTGCGCAACAAGCCCAGCCTGGGCGTCTTCTTGAAGGGCTGAACCCGCCGGGTGAGCGCGCTCAAGGTCTTCGTCGGGGCCGCACCGGTCTCCTGCGAACCCCCCAGAGCCTGGTGGTCGAGATGGATGAAGACAACGACATGTAACATGGCGTTACAAGCCTGTTGCCTGCAATCAGGCCCGCGGAAACTGGCTCAGCAGCTTGCCCACCTCAATCGCCGCGTCGGCCTCCGCCTTGGCGTCGAGGCCGGCCTTCTCGATGCGCGAGAGCGTCTCGATGTTCTCGGTCAGGCTGTCCAAGGCCGAGTCGGCCAGGGCCTGGTCGCCCAATTCGGCCAGATCGTGCAGGGCGCCCAAGGCACCGTTCAGCTCGTCGATGAGCTGCCCGCCACCCGGCTCGGCGTCGAGTCCTAGGCTCGCGCCCTCCACCACCCGCCGCGTGCGGCAGCGATCGGCGAGGTAGGCCAGGGTGTCGGCGAGGCCGTCCATCCGGCGGCTCAGCTCGGCGTAGGTGCCCCGGGCGCTGACCAGCTCCTCGCTCACCGCCCGCTCGTCGTCGGGCTCCACCACCGCCTCGGCCGGCGGGCGGCTCACCTGCAGCCCCAGATCGACCTCCCGGCCGCCGATGCCCGACACGAAGGCCCGCACCCGCTCGCTCGCCTCTTCGTAGGCCCGGGCCGCCGCCTCCAGGCGCGCCGCCGGGATCTCTCCCTCGGGCAGGGCGTCGACATGGGGCCGGGCCCGGGCGGTGATGGCGACGTGGGCCCGCAGCAGCAGCACCGTGCGCGTGCGCCAGACCAGGGCCAGCACCCGCCGCACCCGGTCGATGCGCCGAGACAGCAAGGTGGCGTCTTCGTCGTAGCGGCTGGCCAGGGCGGCGCGGTCTTCTTTGGCCGCCACCTTGTCGCGCCGCTCCAGCAGGTGCGACCGCTGCCCCTCCAGCTCGGCGAGGCTGCCCTGCAAGGTGCGCTCCATCGCCGCGAGGCGCTCGGGGTAGCGCAGGAGGTCTTCGCCCTGGCGCCAGCCCGGGTAGCCCCCATCGGCGATGCGCAGCTCCTGGCGCGCCTGAATCGACTTGCGCCGACCCCGCGCCGCCATCGCAACGAGCTGCACCGCGAGGATGGGCACCCCCACGAGCATACAGAGCACCAACATGATCAGGAAGGGGGGCACCGGCAGCTCCGCCGAACAGACCCCCTTCTAATCGCGCCGCGTGGCCCCGTCGCGGTGCCCCTGCCGCCCATTGGGGATACAAGCCCGGCGATGCCGCTGACCCGCCGCCATCTCCTCGCCATGGGCGCACTCGCCACCGCCGCCAGCGTGGTCGGTGTGGCCGCGGTTGGGGTCTCCTGGTGGGATCAGCCCGCCGGGGCCGGCTACAAGCACCTCTCCGACGAGGAGGCGGCCATCATCCTGGCCCTCGCCGGCGCCGCCTACCCGGCCACGCCGCAGATCCCGGTCAGCGGCGCCACCCTCGACGCCGACCGCTTCCTCGACAGCGCGATGGATGGCCTCGCCCCCCTCCTCGGCGACGCCGTGCGCGCCGCCCTGCACGGCATCAACGCCCTGCCGATGTCCAGCCACGGCGGCAGCTTTTTGTCGCTCACCGACGCGGAGCGCGGCGCCGTGCTGATCTCCTGGATCGACAGCGATCTCATGCCCCTGCGCGGGGTCGCCACGCTGCTGGTGGC
>JBEIQK010001039.1:0-1910 GCA_040376505.1 Alphaproteobacteria bacterium
CGGCGAGGTGCAGGCGCGGCGGCTCAAAGGCGGCCTGGGAGAGTCGACGGGGGGAGGGCAGGGGAGCGAGGCCGGCGGGCCAGCGCTGGAGGATCGCCTCGCTGGCGACCGCGAAGCCGGCCAGCACGCCGGGATTGGGGAAGCCGAGCGCGTCGAGGGGCTGGCGAACCCGCGCCGCCCGGGTGGTCAGCTCGGCCAGCCAGGGGCGCTCGGGAGTGGCGACGATCAGCAGGCTGTCGACGCCGGTGGGGGGCATCCACAGGGTCAGCGTGGGGAAGCGCGCGGCCACCGCGGCGAGGGTGGCGCGCAGGGCACCTTCGTCGAGCCAGGCGGTGTGCAGGCAAAGGACGAAGGTGCCGTCTTCGCTGAGGTGGGCGGCGGCGGTGTCGAGGAAGGCGGGCTCGGCGTTGAGGAGGGCGCCGCCGGCCCAGGGCACCCGGGCGATCGCGATGAGCAGGTCGACCTCGCCCAGGCCGAGCAGGGCCCGGTGGGGCCCCATCGGGGTGAGGTGGACGCGGGGATCGAGGGCGGCCTCGCGGAGTCCCGAATCGAGGCGGGCCATCGCGCGCAGGGCGCCCCCCGCCGGCATCGCCGAGAGGATGGCGCCGACGTTGGCGTGGGCGCGGGCCGCGCGCAGGGTGAGCCCGAGATCATCGCCGAGGATCAAGGTGCGATCGGCTTTTGGCGCCAGCAGGGGCCCGATGTGCCCGGCCAGGGCCTCGGCCTCGGCCTGCCGACCGCCGGACTGCGCCAGGGTGCCGTCCAGCTCCAAGGTCCAGGGGAGGGGGCGGCTGGAGCCGGCCTCGACGGCCTCCAGGTCGCGGCGGCTGGTGCGCAAGGACTGGCTGAGCCCGGGCTCGATCTGGGCGACCAGCTCGGTCTGGCGGGCGCGGATGGCGGCGTCTTCGGCCCGGGCGGCCTCGCCGCGCAAGAGGCGGTGCTGGCCGCCGACCAGGACCTCGAGGGGGAGGGGGGCCCGCTGGGCGGCGAGGGCGCCGAGGGCGAGGAAGCCCACCAGCGCCGCGGCCTGGGCCCCGCGCACCTCGGTGAAGAAGGCGATCCCGGCGCACAAGACGAGGGCCACCGTGATCCCCTGCTCCGCGCTCAGGCTGGCGCTGGCCAGGGCGCCGACTACGAGGCCCAGGGCCAGCGCCCGACCGCCGGGGGCCACGGCGCCGAGCCCCATCCCCACGACGAGCGCGCTGGCGAGAGCAGGAGCGGCCAGGAGCCAGCGGTCGGGCAGGCCGCCGATCGCCGGCAGGATCAAGGGAAAGAGGCCGCCCGAGAGGTCGAGCAGCAGCCAGCTCGCCGCCAGGGCGAAGGACAGCCCGAGGCCGGCCGCCGCGCCGCGGGGCAGGCGCGGACCGAGCGAGAAGCCCGCCACCCCCGCGAGGAGCAAGGCGGAGACGGGCTCCCGGCCGGGCAGGGCCGCCCCTCGCCAGGCCAGGAGAAGGGGCAGGGCCGCCGCCAAGCCGAGTCCGAGGGCCAGCACCAAGGGCAGGCCGCCTGGCCGGGCCCGCAGCCCCCCCCGATCGCGGGGGGGCTCGATCAGGCATGTCACCGCGGCCAGGGCGAAGACCGCGGCGATGGGCAAGGGAAGGGCGGCGGCGCTGATCAGTCCGGCTGCCTGGGCGATCGGTGTGGCCCCGCGCGAGTCTCCGTCGATCGGCGGCAGGGCCAGACCCACCGCTGTCAGCGTGGCGGCCACTGTCGCGGCACAGACAAGCACTGTCGCGCTGTCGGCACCACCCAAGGCCAGGGTCAAGGCGGGGGCCGCCGCGCGGATGAGGTCGGGGGCCACAAGGACAAGCAGGGCGGCCCCGCCCAGCGCCGCGAGCCGGCGCCCGGTGTCGGGGCGCATCCGCGGCGCAGGTGCGAGGAGCCGGGTGAAGACCACCGCCAGCGCGAGC
>JBEIQK010000110.1:0-12431 GCA_040376505.1 Alphaproteobacteria bacterium
GCCCGCATGATCGCCGACTTCACCGACTGGGAGCCCCGCAGGGCGTTGCCGGCCGAAACGCAACGGCTCGTGCTGCTCGACGCGGCCTCGGGAGACCGGCTGCTTCAGCAGGCGCCGCAGTTCGCCTCCTACGCCGGGGGCGTCCGGCTGCCCCTCGATCCGGCGATTCGGGTCGCCCGCACCCGCGCCGAGGAGAAGATCGGCGAAGACGCCTTCGCCCGCGCCCTCTCGGAAGACCCCGACTTCGCCGCGCGCAACCGCGACCGCTTTGTGTCGGTGCTCCTCGGCAGCAGCGCGCTCATCGAGCCGCGGGAGCCCTGCTCGGCGATTGAGCGCGTGCTGCAGCGCACCGACGATGGCATCGTCTACAACAAGGTCCTCTGACCATGGGCCCACTCGTCGAACACCTCGACGTATTTCCAGACCTGCCGCCACGCTGGAACCGCCCCTTTCAGCTCTCCACCCCTGGACTGGCTACGCTGGAGCTGGAAGGCCTGAGCCTGGACACCGGCCTCGCCGGCTACGGGCTGGTGGGGCCCAAGAGGGCCTGGTCTGGCAAGCTGCCGCTCGGCATGGCCAAAGGCAGGCTCCAGGGTTGGGGCGGGGCCGCCGACGCGTGGATCTTCGAGGCCGAGCTCCGCCTCTACGCCCCCGCGCTGCTATGGCGACGAACGCGGGTCCGCGTGGCCCTCGTCGACAACAACGGTGATCGCTGGTGGATGGGAGTCCCCCTGCTCAAGGGCCTCAACCTGCTCCTCGCCGAAGAGAAGCTCGTGGACCCGCGGCCGCTCCCCTCGCCGCTCCGGTGATCGTTCCGCCTACAAATCCAGCGCCGCCGCCAACTCCGCCACCCAAGGCGCGGCGCTGCGTTGGGCCACCCCCTGATTCAAGCGGGGAGTAAACAGCGTGCGGGAGGCGGTGGCCGAAGGGGAGTTGCCCCGATTGCAGGTGCTTCTTGACCACCTCTCTCCCGTACAGCGGCACCACTGCGAGCTGCGCCAGCCAGTGGGGGGCCACGCCGTCCAGGACGGACTCGATGCGGTCTTGATCGTCTGCGCCCTCCACCAGCAGCACTGCAGCTTTGTTCACAAGCCGCTGCGCCTCGCGCATACCACCATGCGGCGCGCTGCTGCAACAAGGACTGTTCAAGGCCTGCCATGGCTCAGTCCAGGGGCAGGCGCGCAGGGGACACGGCGCGCGGCGGCCGCTCCACAAAGGCCTGATCCGCCTCGAAGTGGCGCCACACCTCGGGTGCGTGGGAGGCTACGACAAGCTGCCCCTCCTCCGAGGCGGCCAGGGCCGCCAGGGCCGCGACATTGCCCCGCAGCAGAGACAGATGCAGGTGAAGCTCGGGCTCATCCACCAGCACCAAGGCGCCGCGCGCCCCGCCGCGCAGCACCGTCACCAGATTGATCACGGTTGATCGCTCTCCGGCGCTGAGGTGGTCGACCAGAATATCCACCCCCTCGGCGGCGAGAAAGAAGCGCGGCCGACGGCCTTCGGTGAAGCCCCGAAGCGACAAGCCGGGCTTCAGGCGCGGAATCCAGGCCTCCAGGCGCAAAAACCGCTCCGGATCGGTCAGTCGCAGCGTACCCATCGCCGACTCCAGGTGGGCCGACCCGCGGGCTGCGCCGTCGTAGCGCACCACCGCCTGATAGGGCGCCACGTCGGAGACGGCGTCCAGATCGGCTTGTCGAACCGGCAACACGGCTTTGTCTTCGGCGCCGATGAGGACGACATTGGGCAGCGACACGGTCGGTCGCCCCGCTTCGGCCCGAGACCAGGCCTCATCCCACCAGGACAGAACCGCCGGATCGAAGGTGGGCCGCCCTCCCGAGAGGCCAATCGGCGCTTCGGGCACCTCAGCCAGAAAGTCGGCCAGCGCGGAATGGCGACCCCAGGCCAGCCAAAGCGTTGGCCATGGGCCCGGCAAGCCGCCCAACTCCACCGCCACGAGAGCGGCCTCGGCCAGGAGGCCCTCGCGCGCCGTCGGGCTGACCCAGGCCCGACGACGGGCGCAGCGGCGAAACCACTGCCACAACTCGGCCACCACCGCGAGGTAGGTGCTCCTGCCTGCGCCATTGGGCCCGCGCACGCAAAGGGCGCCGGGCGGTGGGGCACCCGCGCTGGCCAGCACATCCTCCCGCACACGCAGCGCGCGGAGGCCTCGGAGCTTCACCCGGCGAATGAACATCGCCCCGCGCCAACCAGCGCCCCCCAGCCACGCCCGCAGACCGCGGGATAGCCGCCGCACCATGCCCAGCCCCGATGCCCTCGCCAACGCCCTCGCCGCCCGCGCCCCCGTACACCACCCCGCCCTCCCCGGGCGCAGCAACCACACCCCGGCCGGCGTGCTCGTGGGCCTGCGCTGGGAGCCCGATCCCACCTGCATCCTCACCGTGCGGGCCTCCCAGATGCGCGCCCACGCCGGCGAGGTCTGCTTCCCCGGCGGCCGCCCCGAGCCCGGTGACGCCGATCTGCAGGCCACCGCCGCCCGCGAGGCCGCCGAGGAGGTCGGCCTCGTCGTCGAGGCCTGGCTGGGCCGCCTCTCCTCCTGGCCGGTCTACACCTCGCCCCACCGCCTCGAGCCCTTTGTCGCCCGCATCGCGCCAGGGCCCTTCCGCCCCGCCGCCGACGAGGTCGCCGCCGTCGTCGCCGTGCCCCTGCGCGACTGGCTCGACGCCCCGTCCATCGCCGGCATCCCCTGGGTTCACGAGGGCCGCACCCACATGAGCCCGGTCTTCGAGCTCGGCCCGCACCTGCTCTTTGGGGCCACCGCCCACGCCTTCTTAGAGCTGCTGCATGTTGCCGCCGCCGCCCGCGGCCAGCCGCTGCCGCCCTGGGACCCCCACCGCTACACCTGGGAGCAGCTCCTGATCCGGCGCTGATCGGCGGGCTTGCCCCGCGTGCCCGTCGCCGCTATCCTGCTCGTAACTCCCCGTTGAGTTACGGAGCGCCGGTGCTGCTCGCCCTCCTCCTCCTCGCCTGCGACCCGACCGCCCCCCAGGGCGGCGCCCCCGACGTCGCGGCCGCGGGAGACTGCGACCCTGCGGCGGCCCTGCCTGCCCAACTGCGCCTGCTCACCCGCCGGGAGTACGAGGCCACCGTCGCCGACCTCTTCGGCTTTGCCGGGGCCGCCTGCGAGGCCGACACCGACTGCATCCTCACCGAGCAGTCCTGCGCGTACAACGCCTGCGCCGCCGACCCCTGCACCACCGTCACCTTTTTGCTCGAGGGCTACAGCGGCGCCGGCACCGTCTCCGTCGCCGGCAGCTTCAACGACTGGTCCGCCACCGGCCTCGCCCTCACCCACGACGAAGCGGCCGACCGCTGGTGGGCCAAGACCACCCTTGATCCCGGCCACCAAAGCTACAAGTTCGTCGTCGACGGCGTCTGGATCGTCGACCCCGAAAACCCCAACAGCGAGTCCGACGGCCTCGGCGGCGCCAACTCGGTGATCGACGTGGACTGTGCAGGTGACAGCGAGAGCGCCGGCCGCTTCACCGAGCGCTTTCCCGTAGAGAGCCGCCCCGACGAATTCCCCTTCGACAACCACGCCGCCAGCGGCCTCGTCACCGCCACCGCCGCCGAGGCCCATCTCGACGCCGCCCAGGCCGTCGCCGCCCAGGCCCTGGCTGCACCGGGCGCCTGGCTGCCCTGCGACCCCGCCGACAGCGCCTGCCTCAACACCTTCCTCGATGGGGTGGCGCCGCGTATCCTCCGCCGCCCGCTCTCCGCCGTCGAGCGCGCCCGCTACGCCACCCTCGCCACCCAGGGCGAAGACCCCGAAGACGGGCTCTCCCTCTGCTTGGAAGCGATGCTGGCCTCGCCCAGCTTCCTCTACCGCTCGGAGATCGGCGACGGCGCGGTGCTCACCGCCTACGAGGCCGCCACCGCGCTCTCCTACGCCCTGTGGGGCAGCACCCCCGACGACGCCCTGCTCGAGGCCGCCGCCGCCGGCGCCCTCGACGAGGCCGAGGGCCGCCGCACCGAGGCCGTGCGCCTGCTCAACGATCCACGCGCTGCCGCCCACATCGGCGACTTCGGCGTGATGTGGCTGGGAGTCGACGTCATCGCCACCGCCACCCGCCGCGACGACGCCGTCACCCCGTTCACCGCGAGCCTGCGCGCCGCGATGATCGACGAGGCCGCCGCCTACACCGCCCATGTCTTCTACGACGGCGGCCGCACGGCTTCGGCGCTCTACACCACGCCCTACACCTTCGCCGGCCCCGAGCTGGCGGCCCTGTATGGACAGACCTCGGCCGCCGAGGGCACCCGCATCGACTGGCCCGCCGACGAGCGCGCCGGCCTGCTCGGCCTCTCCGGGGTGCTGGCCAGCCTCGCCCACTCCGATCAGTCGGCGCCGGTGCTGCGCGGCGTCTGGGTGCGCCAGCGCCTGCTCTGTCAAACCCTCCCCGCCCCGCCGGCCGACATCCCCGCCGCCCCCGAGGCCAGCGAGGGGGGCACCACCCGCGAGCGCTTCACCGAGCACACCGCCGACCCGGTCTGTTCAAGCTGTCATGTCTACCTGGATCCAGTCGGCTTCGGCTTTGAGCACTTCGACCAGCTCGGCCGCTACCGCGCCGCCGACAATGGCCTGCCGGTCGACGCCAGCGGGGTGATACACGATCTGGAATTCCGCGGCGCCGGCACCGAGGCCCCCTTTGACGGCCTGCCGGCGCTGGGCGCCCTGCTCGCCCAGAGCCCGGCCGCCGAGCGCTGCGTGGTGACCCAACTCGGCCGCTTCGCCGCCGGCGCCGAGGCCGAAGACCTCTGCCTCACCGACGATGCCACCGCCCAACTTCGGGAGACCGGCGACCTGCGCCAGGCCCTGCTGCGCTTTGTCACCGACCCCGCCTTCCTGCACCGGGAGCGCGCCCCATGAGGCCCCTGCGACGCCGCGATCTGCTCACCGGCCTCGCCGCCGCCTGCGGCCTGGGGGCCCTGCCCCGCCGGGCCCGCGCCGCCAGCGGCGTCGCCCAGCGCATCGTCTTTTTCTATGTGCCCGACGGCGTGCCCGGCCCCAGCGGCGTCGGCGAGGGCTCGGACTTTCACGCCAGCGGCAGCGAGTACGACTTCTCCCTGCCTACCTGCACCAGCCCCCTGGAGGCCTGGAAGGGTCAGTGTCTGTTTTTTACCGGCCTCTCGATGGGCAGCACCGACGCCGGCAGCCACCCCGGCGGCGCCAAGAAGCTGCTCACCGCCGCCGACTATGGCAACAACGAGTCAATCGATCAGTACCTCGCCCGCACCGCCGGCGCGTCGAGCCCCTGGCGCCACCTCTACGTCGGCGCGCAGGCCACCCACAACAGCTCCTCCTCCGATCAGCACATCTCCTACCCGGTCGCCGGCAGCTCCATCCCCCCCGAAGACGATCCCCGGGTGGTCTTTGACAATCTGTTCGGGGGCGGCACCAGCGGCGGGACGGGCGGCGCCAGCGGCGGTACCGTCGACACCACCGCGACCGACCGCCGGCGGCTCGTTATCGACACGGTGATGAACGATCTGCGCGATCTGCAAGGCCAGCTCGGCACCGTAGAAAGGGCCAAGCTCGATCTGCACATGGAGAGCCTCTACGAGTTGGAGAACCGACTGGAGGGCGGCGACCCCGTCACCGACAGCGGGAGCTGCGAGGAGCCCTGGATCGACGAGAGCGGCCTCACCGGCGATCTCAGCGCGCCCGAGTCTTTTCCGGCCATCTTGAAGGCCCAGATCGACAATGTGGTGCTGGCGATGGAGTGCGGCCTCACCAAGGTCGCCACCATCCAGTGCAGCTACCACACCAGCGAGCTGATCATGAACCGCTTCTCGGGCACGGAGATGTACGACCCGAGCTACGACATGCGCAGCCACCAGGCCAGCCACTATGGCGACGCCCACGACGAGGGCAAGCGCGAGTACGCCGCCTTCGCCCAGCAGCGCCGGTGGTGGGTTGAACAGTACCGCTACCTGCTCGAACAGCTCGACGCCCGCAGCGAAGGCGACGGCACCATGCTCGACAACAGCATCGTGGTCTTCTGCACCGAGGTCTGTGATGGCAACAACCACCTGCACGACAACATGCCCTTCCTCGTCGCCGGCGGCGCGGGCGGGCGCATCCGTCCCGGTCGACTGCTGAACACCGGCTACGCCCGCCACGGCGACCTCTGGGTGGCGTTGGCCCAGGCGATGGGCGTGGACTGCTGGCGCTTTGGCGACGCCAGCAGCGGCCCTTTGAGCGGCGTCCTCGACTGACCCTTCTCCTGCCTATTGGAGGCCGACCTGGCCCTCACCGCGACCGTCTACGTCTTTGAGATCGAGCTCTCCGACACCGACAACGACCGCTACGCGACGCTGTCCCTCAAGGTGGCCTGTCACCCCTCCGAGAGCCGGGAGTATATGTTCACCCGCGTGCTGGCCTACGCCCTGGAGCACCAGGAGGGCATCGCCTTCAGCCAAGGCCTCGCCGCCGCCGAGGAGCCGGCGCTGTGGATACACGATCTCACCGGCCGGCTCCAGGCCTGGATCGAGGTCGGCACGCCGGACGCCGCCCGCCTGCACAAGGCGGCCAAAAGCTGCCCGCGCGTGGTCGTGTACTGCCACAAAGAGATCGGCATGTACCTGCGCAACCTCGGCGGCCACAAGGTCCACGCCCCCGAGCGGGTGCGGCTCGTCGCCCTCGACCGGCGCTTCATCGAGGCCGGCGCCGCCTTGTGTGCCCGCCGCACTTCGATGGCGGTCACCGTCTCCGAGGGCCAGCTCTACGTCGACATCGGCGGCCAGAGCCTGACGAGCCCGCTCACCGTCCACCCCCTGCCGGGCTGAGGCCCCGCAGGGCTCAGCGGAGCGGCTCCAGCGCGGGGTAAAGCGGCCCGCAGCGGGCCTCGCGCAGCGCCCAAAGACAGCACGGCCTGAAGACAAAGGGGTCTGAAGACCGCGGTGTCTCCCCAACCCCGCCTGCGCCAGCCGGCCCGAATGCTGCATGGCCCCTCGCCGCGCCCTTTGGTTCGGATAGTCCCCCCAGCGATGACGACGAACCTCCTGGGCCTCTCTGCTGAAGCGCTCCCTGCCGCCGCCGCCGCGGTCGGCGTGGAGCTGTCGGCCCCCGAGGCCCGCCGCGTGATGGCCCACCTCGTGAGCGGCGGCGCCGCCGACCTCAACGACATGGTGCGGCCCATCCGCAAAGACAAGCGGGTCGCCCTGGCCGCCCACTTCACCTGGGCGCGCCCCGCCGTGGTGGAGCGCATCCCCGACCCGGCCGATGGCAGCGTGCGCTACCTCTTCGCCCTCGACGATGGCGCCCTGGTCGAGGCCGTACGCATTCCCCTGCACAAGCCGGGCACCTACACGGTCTGCCTGAGCAGCCAGGTGGGCTGCGCCATGCGCTGCGTCTTCTGCGCCACCGGGCGCCTGGGCCTGCGCCGAAACCTGCGCACCGACGAGATCATCGCCACCTTCCTCATCGTGCGAGACGAGGCGCCCGGGCCGATCACGGCCGCGGTCTTCATGGGCCAGGGCGAGCCCCTGCACAACTACGAGGCCGTGCTGGCCGCCGCCCACCTCCTGCGCCATCCCTGCGGCGGGCGCGTGCGGGCCGAGCAGATCACCCTCTCCACCGTGGGCCTCGTGCCCCAACTGCTGCGCTACGCCGCCGAACAGCAGCCCTTCCGCTTGATCGTCAGCCTCACCAGCGCGACCCCCGCGCTGCGGGAGGCCCTGCTGCCAGTGGCGGGCCGCACCCCCATCGCCGAGCTGGCCGCCGCCCTACGCGCCCTGCACGCCGCCTCCGGCGACCGCGTCACGGTGGCCTGGGTGCTGATCGGCGGGGTCAACACCGGGGTCGACGAGGCCCAGCGCCTCCAAGCCCTGCTCGGCGATCTGCCGCTGCGCATCAACCTCATCGACGTCAACGACCACCGCCCCGACGGCTTTGTGCGAGCCGGAGAGGCCGAGCGCAGCGCCTTCATCGACGCCCTGGCCCAACTGGGCGTGCCGGTGGTGCGGCGGTTCTCGGTCGGCCGCGACCAACGCAGCGCCTGCGGCATGCTGGCCGCCACCCGCTCCGAGGCCCTGGCTCCATGAGCGCCTTCGCCGACTACGCCAGCCAGTCCCACCTCGCCCTCGACCAGGGGGCGGCCCTGCTCGCCGCCGATGAAGAGCCGGGCCTCGATCCGGCCGCCGTCTTGCGTGCGCTGGACGAGCTGGCCAGCAGCCTTCATATCCCCGCCCGCAGCAGCCCCATCGAGGCCGTCGCCCGCCTCAACCACCGCCTCTTCGCCGAGTTGGGCTTCGCCGGCGACGACGCGGAGTACGACCACCCCGACAACTCCCACCTCGGGCGGGTGCTGTCCCGGCGCCGGGGCCTGCCGATCCTGCTCAGCCTGGTCTACATCGAGGTGGCCCGCCGACACGGCGTGGGGATCGATGGCATCGGCTTTCCCGGGCACTTCATCGTCTCACCCCGCGGCGTCGAGCCCCGCTTCTTCATCGATCCCTTTCACAAGGGGCTGATCCTGCGCCCCGATCGGCTGCTGCAGCGGCTCTGCGAGGGCACCGGCGCGCGCGGGGTCGATCCCGACGCCTGGGCCCGCTTCACCGCCGCCGTCGACGCCCGGCACATTCTGTACCGGATGAACAACAACCTGAAGGCGGCCTGGATACGCCGCGGCCACCTGGAGGGCGCCCTGCGCGCGGTCAACCGCAACCTCGCCCTCTGCCCCGCCGACGCGGCCGAGAACGTCGACCGTGAGCGGATCCTCCTGGCACTCTCCCGCAGGTAGCGCCCGATGAACGCCCCGGTGGCCGATCGCCTCCTCTTAGAGCAGCTCCTCGCCTCCTGGCACCGCGAGAACGCCTACCTCTTCGGCCGGTCCATGCGGGCGCCGGCGATGCAGCTCTCTGGCAACACCCAGGAGATGGCCTCCTGGCGCAGCGCCAGCCGCACCATCCAGGTGAGCCGCGTGCTCATCGAGGGCCACCCCTGGAGCGTGGTCGAAGAGGTGCTGCGCCACGAGATGGCCCACCAGTACGTCTCCGAAGTGCTGCGCATCACCGACGAGAGCGCCCACGGCCCGGCCTTTCAGGCCACCTGCGCCGCCCGCGGCATCGACGGCACCGCCAAGGGCCTGCCGGTGGCGCGGGCGATGGAGAGCGAAGACGGCAAGATGATCGCCCGGATCCAGCGCCTCCTGGCCCTGGCCCAGAGCGACAACGCCCACGAGGCCGAGAGCGCCGCCCAGGCCGCCCAGCGGCTGATGCTCAAGCACAACATCGACCTGCGGCAGCGCCGCGGCGCCACCTACACGAGCCGCCGCCTGGGCGAGCCCACCGGCCGGCGCCCCAGCTACACCAAGCTGCTGGGGGGCCTCCTCACCGATCACTACTTCGTCGAGGGCGTCTGGGTCGACAGCTTCGACGCCCAAACCGGCAAGTCCGGCATGGTCTTCGAAGTGCTCGGCACCCCCGAGAACATCGAGATCGCGGCCTATGTCTGGGACTTCCTCCTCGGCGCCGCCGAGCAGCAGTGGATCGCCCACAAGCGCGCCACCAACAAGCGCGCCGACGCCGACCGCCGGTCCTTCTTGAACGGCGTGATGATGGGCTTCGGCACCAAGCTCGACGCCCAGAAGGTGGTGAGCCAGCAGGAGGGGCTGATCTGGGTCGGCGATCCCGAGCTGCAGCGCTACCTCAAGCAGCGCTTCCCCACGCTGGTGAGCGGCGGCGGCTTCTCGCTCGGCAACGCCAGCGCCTACAACGAGGGCAAGGCCGCCGGCGCCAGCATCGTGCTGCACAAGGGCGTGGGCGCCGACAGCGGCAACCAGGGCCGCCTGCTCGGCACCAAGGGCTAGCCGCCTACTCCACCACCGCCTGCAGGCCGTAGTGGTCGGAGAGGGCCACCGTGGCCTCACCGTCGGCGCCGGTGACCGTGATCGGCGCGTCGCCGATGCGGCTGGCCTCACGCGCGGCCATGCCCTGTACCAGCACATGGTCGATCGCGAGGTCGGCCAGGGCGCCGGTGAGCGGGTTCTCGACGCACCAGGTGCAGAAGGGCGCGGCGCTGTCGACATTGGGGTCGGACCAGCCGCTCGCCAAAGCCCAGCTCTCCGGCAGCTCGGCAGACAGGCTCCCCGCGGCGGGGCCGGCGTTGAGATCACCGAGCAGCACGCGCTTGTCGCCGGGTCGCCCCTCGAGCGTGGCCAGGACCTGGGCCATCTGGGCGGCGTTCTCCTCGCTGTACGAGGCGTAGGTGGCGCCCCCATAGGCCGGCACGGTCAGCTCGGCGGCGAGGTGGGTGCAGCCGACCTCGACGCCATCGACGGTGGCGGCCAGCAGCCCGCGCTGCACCAGCCAGGAGTCCATGGTGGTGTAGGTGACCTCGGCCATCGGCAGCCGGCTGAGCATCAACAGACCGTTGTGGCCGCCCCAGGAGAAGGTGCCGCTGCCCGAGGTGCAGACCTCCAAGATGGCGTCGACGTCGTCGAGGCCGATGTTCGCCGCCGCGCAGGCCGTGCAGGTGTCGGACAGGGCGTCGAACTCCGCGGCGCAGAAGGTGAGCACGCACCCGGTCAGGTCGTCGGTGTCCGCACAGTTGGACTCGGCGCAGACCTTCAGGGGCTCGGCCTCCTCGGGGGTGCAGGCCGGCTCGCCGCTCGACCCCTCCTCCAGGGTCATCTCCACCGCGTGGTGCGGAAAGGTCGCCGCCGCCGCTTCGGTGATGGCCGTGATGTCGGCCTCGGTCCAGACCTCGTTCAAGCAGACCACGTCGGCGTCGAGGGCGGCCACGGCCTCCACCACCGCGGGCTGCCGCTCGGGGCTGTAGGGCACAAAGCCATAGGCGAGGCCCACGTTCCAGGTGAGCACGCTCATCGCGCTGCCCTCGCCGCTGGTGTCGTCGCCGCCGGCCTTGTCGCCGCCGCAGGCCAGAAGAAGAACCAGACCCAATGGGCTCCGCCGCATCCATGCTCCCGACGCGCCAACGCCCGCCATCGCGCAGGATGCGCGCCTGGGGCCTCAGGCTCGTCGCCGCTGCTTCCGTATCCCAAGCCAACCCCCCCCCTCCACAGGAGCCCGCCATGCTGGAGCCTCTCGCGGCGCTGCTCCCGCCGGGAGCCTGCTCGCCGCTCCGCACCCAGACGCTGCGCCACCTCTCCCACGCCATTCGCACGCCGATCTCCTGCATCGTAGGCCACGCCGAGCTGATCGGCGACGAGGCCCAGACGACCGGCAACGCGGCCCTGCAGCAGGACGCCGCCGTGATCGAGCAGGCGGGCCGGGAGCTGCTCCTGGTGATGGACCTCCTCCTCGGCGCCCTCTCCCCGCCCGGCGCCGTGCTGGGATCCAAACCCTGACCTCTCGAAGCCTGCCGAGCCCTTCCCTTGCCACGTCAAGCCAGCTACAAGGGAGGGCCATGCGCAGGAAAGGTCGATGAAGCCGCAGCCGCTCCGTCAGGGGATCACCCCCAACCCCAACAGCCTCGTCTCGGTGGTGCCGCCGGAGCTCGACGAGAACGGCGTCGCCATCGCGCCGCCCAGCCGGGAGCCCCGGCGCGACCTCGCCGTCGACCCCTTCCATCCCCTGCTGCGGATGGTCGATCGCTACCGCCACGACGTGCACCACCTCGAAGGCGCTGCCACCGCCGAGATCCTGCGCTCGGCCGAGGCGGCCTTGGGCCAGCCGCTGCCCCCCAGCCTCGTCGCCTTCCTGGAGCGCTGGAACGGCGCCACCCTCTTTCGCGGGGCCCTGCGCCTGCGCGCCGCCCACCACCTCGCCCCCGCCGCCGAGCACGTGCCCCAGGTGATCGTCTTCGCCGACGGCCCCGGCGAGTGGGATCGCTGGGCCTTCGGCCCCGGCCCCAGCGAAGGCCTCGTCTTTGGCCGCTGGATCCCCAGCGACGCCCCCGGCCAGCCCTGCGGCCCCCGCGGCGCCTTTGAGCCCCAGCACGCGCGCTTCGATCGCTGGATGGCCGGCACCCTGCGGATCCTCGACGAGAACCTGCGCGATCCCGACGCCGCGCTGCAGGCCCGCCTGGCCCTCGATCCCGAGAGCGGCCACCTGCTCTTTCAGGCCGCCGAGCGGGCGCTCACCGCCGGCGATCCCGACAAGGCCCTGCCCCTGCTGCGCCGCGCCACCGAGGCCGAGCCGGCCCTGATCGAGGCCTGGATGCGCCTGGGCGACGCCCTGGTGGGCGTGGATGACGCCGCGGCCCGCGAGGCCCTCGGCCGAGCCCTGCGCGGCCTGCGCTGCCCGGCCCCGATCCCCCTGCGCAGCCTGCCCGACGCCGAGCTGGTGCGCTCCCTCGTCCGCATGTCGCCGCCGGGCGACCCGGCCCTGGAGCGCGACCTGCGCGCCTTCCTCGACGAAGGCGTCACCGACGTCACCGACGCCCGCGAGGCCGAGCTGGTCGAGCTGGCCAACGTAGAGCTGGCCCGCGTGCTGCTGCGCCGCGGCGA
>JBEIQK010001134.1:0-1570 GCA_040376505.1 Alphaproteobacteria bacterium
CGCCGAGCACCTGACCGTTCAATCGCAGCTCGTGAACGCTGGCGCCGGCCCAGGTGTGACTGAGCAGGCCGCCGACGGTGCCGGCCCGGCTGTGAAAGCCGATGAAGACGGCGAGGTCGAAGCTCTCATCGAGGCCGGCGATCTGGCAGAGGGGCTTTTGGGGCCAAAGCGCCGGGCCGCGCACGAGGCGGGCCTGGGCCGGCAGCTCTTCGAGCAGGATGTGGCGCATGTTGGCGTGGCCCTCGGAGATCACGATCTCCCTGGCCCCGGCGCGGATGGCGCCAGTGCAGGCGGCCACCACGTCGCCGGTGAGCAGCCGACAGCCAGCGACATAGGGGGCGCCCCCCTCGGGCATCAACTGATCGCGGTGAACGATGCCGGTGGCACCTTCCATGTCGGCGCAGATGAAGACCTTCACTCAAGCTCCTGCACGAAAGAACTGGACGGTGGCGATGAGGCCGTTCTTGACGGTGTAGCGGGCGAGCACGGTGCCCTCCAGGCGCTGACCGTCTGCCGGGCGCACCCGCCACCAGCGCTCGAGGTCGATCACATGGGGCTCGGCGACGAGGCGCTGATCGACGGCGGCGCCGACCTCCTGCCACTCGGTGAACAGTCGAGCATAGGCGGCGCGGAAGGCCTCCCGGCCGACCAGGGTCGGCTGCCCCTCGGCGTCGAGCACATGTACGTCTTCGGCGTAGCAGGCGACGAAGGCCTCGATGTCATGGGCGTTGTAGGCGAGGAGCTGGGCGGCGGCGAGGTCGGCGGCGGTCATGGGGGGCTCTCCAGGCAGTCGAGGTAGCGGGCCAGCTCGGCGCGCTCGGCCTCGGGCACGCCGCCGCCTTTGGGCATGGACTGATCGGTGAGCACCGTGCGCCGCACCGCTGCGAGCTGGCTCACCACCTCTTCTTCGCTGTCGAAGTTGATGGCGTCGGGGGCGCCGAAGCGCTGGGGGGTCTCGGCGGAGTGGCAGGAGCGGCAGTAGCTGTGGAAGAAGCTCTCCCCGAAGGTGCCCCAGGTGGGGTAGGCGCCGTCGGCGTCCTGGGCGCAGGCGGCCGGGGCGACGCCGGTGTCTTCGCCCTTGCCACAGGAGATCGTGAACAAAGCGAGCCCGAGCAGGAACCTATTCATCGAGCAGGGCCAGCAAGGGCGGGGTGTCGGCGCCAAAGGCCTCTGCCGGGTCCATGCCGGCGAGGTGCATCAGGGTGGCGCCCACCTGGGCCGGCTGGGGCACCTGCCCGCCGCGGCTGCCGTCGGGATCGAGCTCGCCGGTCTCGGGGATGAGGGGCGTGCCGGCCACCGTCTCGCTGTAGGCGCCGACCACCTGCCCACCCCGGATGCCGCCGCCCAGGAAGAGCATCGAGGTGGTCATCCAGTGGTCTTTGCCCATCGACTGGTTCAAGCTCGGGTAGCGGCCCATCTCGGAGAAGACCACCACCGTGATCTCGTCGGCCAGGGTGGGCCCCCAGGTGCCCGGCGTGGTGGTCAGTCGCTCCATCAGGGTGGAGAGGTTGCCGAAGAGGCCCTGAAAGCTCGGGGTCTGGCGGGTGATCTCGGAGTGGTGGTCCCAGCG
>JBEIQK010000037.1:0-16804 GCA_040376505.1 Alphaproteobacteria bacterium
GCTCGACCCCGCCCAGGTGGTGGTGACGGTGGGGGGAACTCCAGTCACCCCCACGATCGACCCCTCCACCGGGGCCATCACCGTCTCCCTGAGCGGCCTGTCGCCCGGCAAGCACAGCGTGCGGGTCTGGGCCTCCGACACGATGGGCCGCCTCGCCGAAGGGAGCCCCGCCTTCCTGCCCCTGTGGGTGGAGGCCGAGCCCTTCGACTGGCGCGACGGGCTGATGTACTTCGCTTTTATCGATCGCTTCGCCAACAGCGATGGCTCCTCGGCGCCGGTGGGCGGCGTGGCCACCACCGCCAACTACCAGGGCGGCGATCTGCAAGGCGTCATCGACAAGCTCGATGAGGGCTACTTTGATGCCTTGGGGGTGCGCACGATCTGGCTCTCTCCCCTCTACGAGAACCCCGACGGCGCCTTTCTCGGCGCCGATGGCGTCCACACCTTCACCGGCTACCATGGCTACTGGCCGGTGGAGGCCCAGGGCATCGAGTCGCGCTTTGGCGACAGCGGCGCCAGCGCCGAGGAGCGCCTCGTCGAGCTCATCGACAAGGCCCATGCCCGCGGCATCCGGGTGCTCTTCGACCTCGTGCTCAACCATGTCCACGAAGACCACGAATACACCCGCGACCACCCCGACTGGTTCACCGGCGGCTGTGTCTGCGGCACCAGCGGCTGCGGTTGGGAAGAAAAGCCGGTGGAGTGCTGGTTCACCGACTACCTGCCCGATCTGTCCTACAAGAACCACGCCATCACCACCACCGTCCTCGCCGACACCCGGGCGCTCGTCACCACCTACGACGTCGACGCCCTGCGCATCGACGCCGCCAAGCACATGGATCACGTCATCATGCGCAGCCTCTCGATGGGCCTGCGCGACGACATCGAGGCCCCCGGCGGGGCCCCCTTCTACCTCGTGGGAGAGACCTTCTCGTCTGACCGCGGTCTGATCATGGACTATGTCGCCCCCTACGAGCTCGACGCCCAGTTCGACTTTCCGCTCTACTTCGCCCTGCGGGAGGCCTTCGCCGGCGGCGGCAGCCTGCGCACCCTGGCCAGCGCCGTCTCGGCGGGGGAGGCGGCCTATGGCGACGCGCCGATGTCCCCTTTCCTCGGCAACCACGACGTGGAGCGCATGGCCACCGCCCTCACCGGCGAGTCGGGCGATCCGTGGAGCGGCTGGCTGGTCGACCCGATGGCCGAGGGCGGCAGCAGCGTGACCGAGTGGGACACGATCAACCGGCTCAGCCTCGCCTTCGCCTTCCTGCTCACCCAGCCCGGGGTGCCCCTGCTCTACTATGGCGATGAGATCGGCCTTCACGGCGGGGGCGACCCCGACAACCGGCGGCTCATGCAGTTTGAGCCCTCCCTGTCGGCCAACCAGCGCACCCTGCTCGACCGGGTGGCCGCGCTCGGACAGGCCCGCGCCCAGTCCCTGGCCCTGCGCCGGGGCAGCCGCACCGAGCTGTGGGTGGACGATGATCTGTTTTCCTACAGCCGCGACGCCGGCGGCAGCGACGTCGCTGTGGTGCTGATCAACCGCGGGGGCAGCAGCCGAACCGTCGATCTCACGGTGCCCTCGTCCTGGTCGGGCTGGAGCTTCGCCGACAGCCTCGACGGCAGCCCCACCGCCACGGTCAGCGGCAGTCGACTGACGGTGACGGTGGGCGCCCAGGACTACGCCATCCTGGAGCCGCGATGATCCTGCTCCTCTCCTCCCTCGCCCTGGCCGGCAGCATCGGCTCCTACGGCCGGGTGGGCGTCACCACCGACCCCGCCGGCGGGGCCGCCGAAGACCTCAACGTGGTCGACGCCGGCACCCGACTGTTCGCGCCGCCCTACCTGGAGCTGGACCTCAAGTGGGAGAGCCCGCTGGCCGATAATCGCGGCGTAGACGTGGTCCTCACCCCGGCCTTCGCCGGCGACCCCTTCGCCTACACCGGCGAGTGGAGCAGCGCCCTGGCCCTGCGCAACGCCTTTGTTCAGACCCACGCCCCAGGCGGCACGGGCCTGTGGGCGGGCGCCCGGATGGTGCGCGGCGACGACATCTACCTGCTCGACCTCTGGCCGATGGACGAGCTCAACCTCGTGGGCGGCGGGGCGGCCCTGGGCGACGGCGACTGGCTGGGCGAGGTCCACGTTGGCCTCAACCGCCTGGAGCGGGACGACTGGCAGGTGCAGCGATCCACCGTCGTGGTGCCCGGCGCGGTCGAGACCCCGCGAGGTGCTCACCCTGGACCGCCAGCGGCAGATCCTGGCCCTGCGCCTGGGCCACACCGCCCGCCCGCGCTGGGGCACCCTCCGGCCGCGGCTGTACCTCGAAGGCCACCGCCTGCCGGCCGGCGAGCGGCGGGTAGAAGTGGAGCTGAGCGAGGCGCTGCCGAGCGACTGGGGGCTGCTGCTGGGGGGGCAGCTCACCGTGGCGACCGGCAAGCGCCGCTGGGCGCACCTCTGGCTCACCCAGGGCCGCCGCCTCGCCGCCTGGGACGAGCTCGCCATCCCCGAGGGCGGCCTCGCCCTCGACGGCACCACCCAGGGCGCCCGCCGCACCACCCTGGCCGGCGCGGGCCTCTACGAGGGCGACCGGGCCGGCGTCCTCGTCGGCGGCAGCGCCCAGAAGAGAGTCGACGCCGATGGGATCGACGACCTCGACGACACCACCGAGCTGGTCTTCTCGGTGCGGCCGGCGATCTACCCGGCCCCGCACTTCATGCTCGCCGCCGAGCTCAGTCACCAGTGGAGACAGAGCCGCGGCCTCGATCCGCGCAGCGACCGCATCGAGGCCCCGGCGGTGACCCAACTCGCCCTGCTGCCCACCTGGCAGAAGGGCCAGGGGATCCTCTCCCGGCCGGCGATCACGGCCCAGTATGTGCTCTCCATCCAAAACAACAGCGCCCGCCTCGCGTATGACGAGGCCGATCCGCGCTACCAGCACAACATCCAGCATCAGGTGGGCATCGTCGCCGAGTGGTGGATTGAATCGCGCTACGACGCGGGGGGTGAGGAATGATCCTCGGACTGATGCTGGCCTGCGCGCCGCCCGACTACAGCGCGCCGCCGGTGATCACCACCGAGGTGGAGGACTGGCGCGACGAGGTCCTCTACCAGGTGATCGTCGACCGCTTCGCCGATGGCGACCGCAACAACAACTGGAATGTCACCCAGGACCCCGCCGAGCTCGGCCGCACGATGGGCGGCGACTGGCAGGGGCTGATCGATCGGGTGGATTACCTGAAACAGTTGGGCGTGACGGCGATCTGGATCTCGCCGGTGGTGCAGAACGTGGAGACCGACGCCGGCATGGGCTCCTACCACGGCTACTGGACCCAAAGCTTCGTCGACACCAACCCGCACATGGGCGACCTCGCCCGCCTGCGCGAGCTCACCGATGTGATGCACCAGAACGGCATCGCCGTCGTGGTGGACATCGTGGTCAACCATGTGGGGCAGCTCTTCTACTACGACATCAACCGCAACGGCCAGCCCGACATCAACGCCTACTACGCCACCGATGGCAGCGACACCGTCGATCTCGTCACCGAGTGGGACCCGGCCTTTGATGCCCGCGGCATCCAGTCCTTCACCAGCCTGGGCGAGAGCGGCCCGGCGCCCGTCGAGTGGGTCTACATGCCGGAGATCGGCCGGGTGCCGCCGCAGCCGGAGGAATTCCAAAACGAGGACTGGTACCACAAGATGGGCCGGGTCACCGACTGGTCCAACGCCGAGCAGGTCGAGCTGGGGGATTTTCCCGGTGGACTGAAGGATCTCGCCACCGAAGACCCGAACGTGCGCCGCGCGCTCATCGACATCTTCAGCGAGTGGATCGTACAGACCAACATCGACGGCTACCGCATCGACACGGTCAAGCACGTCGAGCGGGACTTCTGGGCCGAGTTCGCGCCGGCCTTGCGCGCCCACGCCGACGACATCGGCAAAGACAACTTCTTTCTCTTTGGCGAGGTCTTCGACGGCGACGACGCCCTGATCGGCTCTTACTCGGGGGCCGATGGCCTCGACAGCCTCGTCTGGTTCAGCCAGAAGTACCAGGTCTACGACGGGGTCTTCAAGCAAGGGGGCGCCACCCGCGCCATCCCGCGCCTCTACGCCGACCGGGCCAGTCACTACAGCGCCGACCCGGTGGGGCCGGCCGGACAGAGCGCCCAGTCGCTGCTGGTCAACTTCATGGACAATCACGACGTGGCGCGCTTCCTCTACGATGCGCCCGATCCGGCCTCGATCCAGGCGGCGCTGGTCTTCCTCTACACCCAGGATGGCGTGCCCTGTCTGTACTATGGCACCGAGCAGGGCTTCTCGGGGGGCAACGACCCGGCCAACCGCGAGCCCCTCTGGCCGAGCGGCTACGCCACCGAGGGGCCCCTGTTCCAGCGCATCGCCGCCCTGTCGGCCCTGCGCGCCGAGCTGGCGCCCTTGCGCCGGGGCGACCTGCGCTTTGTGTGGTCCACCGACCACACCGGCGATGAGGACGACGCCGGCATCCTCGCCTTTGAGCGCAGCTACGAGGGCGAGACGGCCCTGGTGGTGGTGAACAGCCAGACCGACCAGACCTCCTGGACCGGCGTGGACGGCGCGGCGATGGCGGTGAGCTTTCCGCCGGGCACGGTGCTGCAGCAGCGCTTTCCCACCGCGCGCACCGTAGTGGTGGGCGCAGACGGCACCCTGCTCCTCGACGTACCGCCGGCCGAGGGGCTCATCCTCGTTGCAGCGCCTTGACGAGCCGGGGCGCCGCCACCTGCTAAGATGCGCCACCTTCGGAGACCCGCATGCCCCGCCCCGCTTCGCTCTTCCTCCTGCCGCTCTGCTCCCTCCTGCTGGCCTGCGGCGACAAGTCCGACGAAGAGGCGACCGGCGGCACCGGCGACGACACCGGCAGCACCAGCGACGACGGCGGCGGCGAGGGTGGGGGCGACGGCAGCGACGCGCCCTGCCCCCCCGAGGTGCCCGAAGAGTACCAGTACGTCTGGGACTGCAAGGCCAACACCTGCGACGGCGGCTCGGTGATGTACCACCGCGGCTACGGCACCAGCGAGGCCGACGGCAGCGTCACCTTCACCGAAGACTGGTACCTGTTCAACCCCGACGGCACCTACTGCATGGACTCCTTCGCCATCGCCGGCGACGCCGTGGACATCGATCCGGCCACCTTCAACTGCACCTCTTGCGAGGAGATCTACGAGGTGCGCTGGGAGATGAGCAGCGGCAACACCTGCGGGCTCGTCTGGGGCGTGCTCTTCGTCGATGATGAAGAGACGGAGGAGGGCCCCTTCGACGGCTACCTGATGTTTGACACCCACTCCGCCTTCGGCGACCGCAACGAAGACAACAAGATGCTGGTCTTCTCGGCGATGGTGAGCGGGCGTTACTACTTTCCGAACAGCGACTACGGCCGCGGTACGGCCAATCCTTCGTCGTCGACCGATGGCCCGCCCCAGGACTACGAATGGACCAGCGCCGCGATGTGCCTGCAGTCGGGCGGCTGAGCCGGCTCAGTCCCCGGTGACCAGGGCGCTGAAGCGCTCCAGGGTGGCCAGCGAGCTGGACTTGACCTTGGAGAAGACGATGGCGTCGGGCACGGGCATCTTGGGCATGGCCCGGATGCGCAGGGTGACAAGGGTGCCGCCGGCGACGCTCTTCAGCTCCCAGTCGGTGCTCTGCTCGGTGAAGTCATCGCTGGAGACGAGGCGCTCGGTGTAGCCCTTGGCCGTGGGGCAGCGCTCGGAGACGTAGCGCATGGGCGACAGCAGCCCCTTCACCGCCACCGTCATGCGCTGGCAGGTGCCCTGGGGCGCCGACTTCGCTGTCAGGACATCCGGCGAGAGCAGGGCCATCTGCTCGGCGTTGGCGAGGTGGAGCTGGGCCTCTTCGAGGGAGCAGGACACGGTGACCTGGGAGGTCACCACGTTCTCGCCCCCAGCAGGGAGGGACTCGGCGGCGAAGGAAAGCGCGGTGAATAGCAGGACAGTGGTCATGAGACCCTCCAGCCCTCTCGAGCTATCGGCTGACACCTGTCAGCGCCATAGCCCGGGCGCCCTGCGCAAAAGATTTCGCACTTCAGCGGAGCGAGGCTTCTGCCTGCTTCTTCACCCAGGCGGTGCCGTCGGTGAGCGACTCCCGGGTGAGGTAGCGCACCAGGAAGCTGGGGACCCCGCTCACCTTGAGCTCGGTGGCGTAGTCGAGCCGGCTCAAGGGGGGGGTGGTAGAGATAGGCTCCACCCGCCAGTAGCCGATGAGGTCGTCGACATCGCTCTTTCGGCTGTAGTCCAAGGTCCAGGCCATCCAGCCCTCGGCCTGGTTGACCACGTTCTTCGTGTACACCCCGCTCTCAAAGCCCATCACGCTGGTCTTCATGTCGACATACCAGACCTTGCCCTCCTTCTTGTAGACGGTGCAGGACTCCACGTTGTCGACCCAGCGCGTGTACTGGTCGTAGGAGAGGATGGTGCGCCAGATGACCTCGGGGGGCGCTGCGATGAGCTGCACGGCGACGCCGGTGCCGCCCTCGGTGCCCTCGGTGGTGCGCAGGATGGCCTCGCCGGCCTGGAGCCGCTGGTCCTCCGCCGGGGTCAGCTTCACCGCGGCCGGCGCGCGGGTGTAGGGCTTGAGCTTGCCCTGGTGCCCCTGGGGCGTGTTGGGATCGGCGGCTTCGGCGCCCACAGAGCCCACCCCCAGGGCGAGCAGGAGCAGGGCGACGCGGTTCCAGGTGTTCATCGGAGTCCTCCGCCAGCGGCCCTATCGCCGCAGCGGGCAGCCTCCAACGGCTCACCCCCGTCGAATGGCCCAAGAGGCCCGCCCGTTGCCCCCACCGAGGCGCTACCGCGCTTTGGAGGCAAGATGATGCGCACGACCTTGGTGGCTGGCCTGCTTTCGTTGATGGGTCTGGGGGCGATGGCGGCGCCGGCGGCGATGAAGCCCGCGCCCAAGGGGGCGGCGGTCTCGATCGAGCGCAAGGCCGAGCGGCCGGCCCTTGCCGACCGGCACGAAGAGGCCGAGCTGCCCGAGAAGAGCGAAACGGTCGAGCTCCCCGACAAGGAGGAGGGCGGCTGCGAAGGCCACAGCCACACCAAGGGCAAGGGACACGCCAAGGGCAAGGGGGTGGGCCACCAGGAGAAGGGCGAGCGGGGGCGCAGCGAGCAGGCCCCTGGACACCAAAAGAAGGGCGAGCGGGGGCGCAGCGAGCACGCTCCGGGGCACCAGCGCCACGCGTCGCGGTAAGCGCGCCGCCCTCATGGCAGGGGCAGCCCCTCGATGAGCCTCCCGCGGTCGCCAACAAGCACCAGCGTCGCGGTGAGGCCCAGCAGGAGGGGCACCGCCCAGTAGCGAAAGCGTGCAGCGCGCATCAGACCACCTCCACCCCAGGGGTCGGATTTGGCGATCGAGGCCGGTAGGCCTGGGGCACCCGCGATACAGGCCCGCCGATGGCCAGCCGCGCCCGCCGCAAGAAGCTCACCACCCGCAAGCTGTACCGGCTGTGGGCCGAGCTGCGCTTCAGCGCGATGGCGATGCGCGAGCTGCGCGGCCCGCTGCTGGCCTTTGCCCTGGTCTGGGCGCTGGGGGCCGTGCTGCACTGGCGCTTTGGGGCCCCGGTCGATGGGGCGCCGCCCAGCCTGGGCATGGCCTTCTTCATCGCCTTTCAGCTGCTCTTCATCGAGCACACCGGGCCCCTGCCCGCACACCCGGTCGGCGTGGCGCTGCAGTACCTGCTGCCCTTCGCTGGCGTGGTGGTGCTGGCCGAGGGGCTCATCAAGATCGGCCTTCAGGTCTTTCAAAAAGACGCCCAACAGGAGCGGTGGATGCGCGTGCTGGCAAACAGCTCTCGGGGGCACTTCATCCTGTGCGGCCTGGGGAGCGTGGGCTTCCGAATCCTCGAAGAGCTGGTGGGCATGGGCGAGCAGGTCTTTGTGATCGAGCGCAACGCCAACAGCGACCTCCTCCCCCAGGCCCGCGCCCTGGGGGCCGAGGTGCTGATCGGCGACGCCCGCACCGAAGACCTGATGCGCAGCCTCAACGTGCAGGGCGCCCGGGCGGTGATCGTGGCCACCGACGATGACCTCGCCAACATGGAGATCGCGATGGATGTGCGGGAGATCCGCAAAGACATCCCCATCGTGCTGCGGCTCTTCGATCAGCGCCTCGCCCAGAAGGTGAAGGGCTCGCTCGGCATCTCCGCCACCTTCTCGGCCTCCAAGATGGCCGGCCCGCTCTTCGCCGCCGCGGCCCTCGACCCCCATGTGGTGGGCGCCCACCGCGTCGGCGACGAGGTGCTCGTGGTGATGCAGATCACCGTGCTCTCGGGGGCCAGCCTCGCCGGGCTCACGGTGGCCGAGGTGGCGGCCCGTCACCGGTTGACGGTGCTGGCCCTGCATGACGCCAAGGGCTGGGCGGCCCAACCTGCGCCCAACGCCACGCTGGAGGCCGGGCGCGAGGCCCAACTCCTCGTGGCCGGTCACCGCACCGACGAGGTCCACCGGCTCAACGGCGCGCGCTGAAGGGCGCATTCGTCACCGTGGCCGGCTGGCGGCGCTGACGGTGCCCGGGTAAGCGCCCGGCCCTTTGGAGCCTGCCATGAAGCGCGTGGTGTACGTCGCCCCCTATTTTTCCGCCACCACCCTGCATTGTCTGCGGGCCCTGATCGCCCTGCCCGACGCCACCATCGGCGTGGTCAGTCAGGATCCCCCCGAGCGGCTGCCCGAGGCCGAGCGCGCCGCCATCGCCGGGCACTACAAGGTCGCCGACAGCCTCGATCCCGATCAGCTCGTCGCCGCCGGGCGGGCGTTTCAGCGCCAGTGGGGCGGGGTGGACTGCCTGCTCGGCTTCCTCGAACAGATGCAGATCCCCCTGGCCATCGCCCGCGACCGCCTCGGCGTGCCGGGCATGGGCCAGGCCGTGGCCCGCAACTTTCGCGAGAAGAACCGGATGAAGCAGGTGCTGCGCGAGGCCGGCCTGCCGGTGGCGCGCCAGGCCCTGCTCACCGGGAGCGACGACGCCTACCGCTTCGTCGCCGAGGTGGGCTACCCGATCGTGGTCAAGCCGCCGGCCGGGCTGGGCAGCAAGGCCACGATGCGGGTGGGCGACGATGAGGAGCTGCTGGCCGCGCTGGAAGCGATGGTGGTCTCGCCCAACAACCCGGTGCAGGCCGAGGAATTCATCCGCGGTGAGGAGCACACCTTCGAGACGATGTCGGTCAAGGGGCAGCCGGTCTGGAGCTCGTCTACCGTCTATCTGAACGGTCCCTTGGAGGTGCTGGAGAACCCCTGGATGCAATACTGCGTGCTGCTCCCCCGCGAGCAGCTCGCCCCCCACGCCGAGGCCTTCCGCGGCAAGAACGCGGCGGCCTTGTCGGCATTGGGCATGGGCACAGGGCTGTCGCATATGGAGTGGTTCCGCCGGGCCGACGGCAGCCCCGTCATCTCCGAGGTCGCCGCCCGCCCGCCCGGCGTCAACATCATGATGATGATGGGCCACGCCCATGGCGTGGACATGTGGCAGAAGTGGGCCGAGCTGATGGTGCACGAGCGGGTGAGCATGCCGGCCCGCCAGGCGGCCTGCGGCTGCGCCTTCTTCCGCGGGCAAGGCCGCGGGCAGGTGGTCACCGAGGTGAACGGCCTCGCCGAGGCCCAGGAGAAGGTGGGCGCCCTGGTGATCGACCGCAAGCTGCCCCGCGTCGGCCAGGCCCGGGGCCCCGGCTACGAAGGCGAAGGCTGGGCCATCGTCCGCGCCCCCGACACCCGCGCGGTGCTCGACGCCCTGCGCGTGCTGGTCACCACCGTGCGCGTCCACCTGGGCTAAGGGCGACCGATGAGTCAGGTCTTCGCCGGCAGCGCACACTTTCCCCTCGCCTCGGCGGGTGTGGTGCTGACCATCGGCAATTTCGACGGGGTGCACCTGGGGCACCAGGCCCTGCTGGCCACGGTGGTGGCGGCGGCGCGGGCGGCCGGGGTGCCGGCGGCGGTCTACACCTTCGAGCCACCGCCGCGGGCCATCCTGGCGCCGGAGCGAGCCCAGCCGCGCATCCTGTCGCTGACCGACAAGGTGCGCCTCCTCGGAGAGGCCGGCGTCGACGCGATCATCGTCGAGTCCTTCAGCCGCGCTTTTGCCCAACACCCGCCGGAGTGGTTCGTCGACGAGGTGCTCGGCCGGCGCATCCAGCCCTTGGCCCTACGGGTGGGCTACGACTTCCGCTTTGGCCGGGCCCGCGCCGGCGACCTCCACCTCGTCGCCGCCCGGCTGCCCGCGCTCCAGGTCGAGGCCCTGCGCGCCATCACCCATGAGGGCGCCATCGTCAGCTCCAGCGCCATCCGGGCCCACCTTGCCGCTGGCGATCTGCAGGCCGCCGCCGCCCTCCTGGGCCGACCCCACTTCCTGCGCGGCACCGTGGTGGGCGGCGATCAGCGCGGCCGCACGCTCGGCTTCCCCACCGCCAACGTCGAGAGCGAGACCGAGCTGCTGCCGCCGCGCGGGGTCTACGCCGTGTCGGTGCAGATCGATGGCGCCGGGCCGCATTTGCCCGCCGTCGCCAACCTCGGCACCCGCCCCACCTTCGACGGCAGCCGCTTTCTCATCGAGGTGCACCTGCTCGACTGGAGCGGCGACCTCTACGGCCGCGAGCTGGTGGTGCACTTCGCCCACCGCCTGCGCGGCGAGCAGCGCTTTAGCGGCCCCGCCGCGCTGATCGACCAGCTCCGCCGCGACGTGGCCGAGGCGCGCCTGCGCCTGCCGGCATGAGCGTCTCGGGCCAGACCCGGCTCTTTGGCCTGGTCGGCCACCCGGTGCGCCACTCGCTCTCGCCGGCGATGTACAACGCCCTCTTCGCCCGCTACGGCGTGGACGCGATCTACGTCGCCTTCGACGTCGACCCGCGGCGCGCCGGCGCCGTGGCCAGCGCCATCCGCACGCTGGACCTCGTCGGCGTCAACCTCACCGTGCCCTTCAAGGAGCGCATCCTGCCCGACCTCGACCACCTCACCGCCGCCGCCGCCGAGGCGGGCGCCGTCAACGTGGTGATCCAGGTCGACGGGGCCCTCGCCGGCTACAACACCGACGGCGAGGGCCTCTGCAACAGCCTCGAAGCCGAGGGGCGCCACCTGCCGGGCTGCCGCGCCGTGCTCCTGGGCGCCGGCGGCACCGCCCGGGCCGTCGCCAGCGCCCTGCTCGATCGCGGCGCCGCCCACATCACCCTGCTCAACCGCAGCCCCGCCCGGGCCGAGGCCGCCGCCGCCGCCCTGGCCTCCACCTTCGGCGCCGCCCGCCTCGCCGTCGGGCCCCTGGAGCCCGCGGCCTTCGCCCAGGCCGCCGAGGGGGCCCACCTCGTCTTCAACGGCCTCGCCGGCGGGGCCGAGGCCCAGGTGGCGGCCCTCGATCCGGCCCCCCTGGCCCCCAATGCCGACTGGGTCGACGCCAACTACTGGATGGCCCGCCCGCCCCAGGCCGAGCGCTGCGCTGCCCTGGGCCTGCGCTTTCACAGCGGCCACGCCATGTTGCTGCACCAGGGCGCCCTCGCCTTTGAGCTCTTCACCGGCCAGCCCGTCACCGCCGACGAGATCCGCGCCCTGCTGGAGCCCCGGTGAGCCGCCCCCGCCTGCTGCTCCTCGCCCGCGGGGCCCGCGAGCGCCTGCGCCTCGTCGACGCCCTGGCCGCCACCTACGAGATCGAGGCCCTCGGCCCCGACGAGGAGGCCTTGCGCGCCCTGCGCCGCAGCCGCCCCGCCCTCGTGCTGATCGCCCTCGCCGAGGGCGGCGCCGCCGACGCGCTCTTCACCCTGCGCGCCATCCGCACGGAGGCCGGCCAGCCCCCGCCGGTCGCCCTCTTCGACCCCCATGGCGCCCTCGGGGCCCCCGATCACCCGCTCCCCGACGGCATCTTCACCGGGGAGGCCACGCCCGAGGCCCTCCTCGCCTTCCTCAGCGCCCTGCGCGCCGGCGCCCGGCCGCGCGTGGAGGGCCCCCGCCGAAAGCCCAGCCTGCTCCGCCGCCTGCTCGGCCGTTGAGCCGGCTCAGGCCCCCGGGTTCTCGCGGGCCGGCTCGACCGCCTCGGCGCCCAGGTCGATCTTGGGGCTCCGCCGGGCCCGGCGGATCAGCGCCTCAACCGGCCCGCTCGCCACATAGGCCCCCAGCACGCTGATGAAGGCCGTGCTGAAGTTGACCCGGGCCGAGATGGCCAGCAGGGCGCCCACATTGAGCATGCCCACCAGGGCGAGCGGCCCGCGGCGCAGCGACTTGTGGCTGCGGTAGGGCACGCCGCTCACCATCAGCAGGCCGAGCACCACCGCCAGGGCCAGCACCGCAAAAGGCTGGCGCACCGAGGTGGCGCCATTGGCCACATGGGCCATCACCGTCGCCGCCACCGTGGCGCCGGCCATCGTGATGGTGACCCCCTCGGTGTAGGCCGACTTGGTGCCATCGGCCTTGGTGTTGAAGCGGGCCAGCCGAAAGACCCCGCAGAGCGCGAAGAAGAAGGCCCCCGCCAGCCCCAGCGCCCCCAAGGAGGACAGCCCCCAGGCGTAGAGCAGCACCGCCGGCGCAAAGCCGAAGGAGACCGCGTCGCAGAGCGAGTCGAGCTGGATGCCGAACTTGCTCGCCGTCTTGGTGACCCGGGCCACCGCGCCGTCCATCGCGTCAAAGACCGCGGCGAAGAGGATCATCACCCCGGCCTGGTGAAAGTCCTTCGCACCGTTCAGGCCCGTGGCGAGGATCACCGCGTACATTCCACAGAACAGGCTCGCCGAGGTGAACCAGTTGGGCGGATTGAGGAAGTGTCGGAGCATCGGAGACCGCCTGTGACCGCGGGTCCGCGCGCGTGCGCCATCCCGGAGGTGGCTTCATCCTACGGCCAGCCCCGGGGCCGAGCAAGGAAATTCCGCGCGGCCGTGACGGCCCGAGAATTCCGACGCCGCCTGCTTCTTCACGCGCTGTTCATCCGGCGTTCACGGAGGATTCACACCGACGATTCGACAAAGAGGGCGTGCAGCCGCGCCACCGCCGTCGGCGCCTGGGCGCCGGGGAGCAGGGCCGTCCAGGTCTCCCCCACGCTCCACCAGCGCTCCACCCCGAGCCCCGCGAGGGCCTCAGCGGCGGCGAGGGCAGCGTCGGGATCTTCGACGAGGCGGCGCCCCACCGCGCTGACCGTCGCCACCCGCCCCCGGCTCTGCCCCCCGCTCACCCGGGCGCGGTCGTGCAGGTTGCGCAGATCGACCAGCAGGTGCACGCCGTCGGCCTCGGTCCACCAGGCCCGCGCCGCCCCCGCGCAGCCGGCGAGCGAGGCCCCCGCCTCGATGACAACGTGCTCCAGCTCAGCGTCGTGGGTGATCGCCACCACCGCGTCGGCGGCCGGTCCCGGCGGCAGGCGGGTGCCCGATCCCGCCGGCCGCGCCGTCGAGGCGGCGTCGAGGCGCACCCCGAGGCGCCGGGCCAGCTCCACCGCCTCGGCGAGCAGCACCTTGGAGCCGCCCCGGGCCAGGGCCACCGCCGCGTCGAGCGGCAGCTCGTCGAGCCGGCGGGCGCCCTCCACGAGGCGCGGATCGGCGGAGTAGACGCCATCGACATCCGAGCAGATCTCACAGTGCTCGGCCCCCAGGGCCGCCGCCAGCACCACCGCGGTGGTGTCGGAGCCGCCCCGCCCCAGGGTGGTCACCTCGCCGCCGCGGCTGACCCCTTGAAAGCCCGCCACGATCGCCACCTTGCCCTCGTCGAGCGCCGCGCGAACCCGGTGGGGCCGCACCTCGATCACCCGCGCCGCGACGTGGTTGTCATCGGTGATGATGCCCGACTGGGAGCCCGTAAAGCTGGCCGCCGGCACACCCAGGGCCTCGATCGCCATCGCCAGCAGGGTCATGCTGACCCGCTCGCCCACGCTGACAAGCAGATCGAGCTCCCGGCGGCCGGGGCTCTGGCTCACCGAGCGGGCCAGGGCCAGCAGCTCGTTGGTGGTGTTTCCCATCGCCGAGACCACCACCACCACCTGCTGGCCGGCCTGGGCCGCCCCCACCACCCGCCGGGCCACCTGCTGGATGCGCGCCACGTCGGCGACCGAGCTGCCGCCGTACTTCTGAACGAGGATCACGCCCCACCCTCCGCGGCGTCCTGGATGGGGGGAGCGGCGCAGCGAAAGCCGATGCTGCCGCGAAAGTCCGCGGTGTGAAAGAGGGCCGCGTTGTCCAGCTCGCAGGCGTTGCCCCAGCCGACGTAGTAGGCGCAGCCGCGCTTGTCGGGGATGTCCCAGCCATCGCGCCCCGGATCGGAGTTGATCCAGGCCCCGCCGGCCCCGCCGTCGATGAGCTCGATCTCCACGGCCAGCCAGCCCAGGTCGGGCACATCGTGGGCGCCGCTTAGGTAGCCCTTGGAGGGATAGGCGACCGTGACCTGCTCCGCCGAGACGAAGAGCCGCCCCTCCACGAGCTCCACCTCGCCGGGCACCACCCCAACGACCGAGAGCCGCAGGCCGGTGACATCGCCCTCGCCGACGATGTGGTGGCTGCCGTCCACCGTCACCCGGGCCCCCAACTCCACGAAGCGCGCCAGCGCCCGGGCCTCATCGATCACGCTCTGGGGGTCCATCCACTCCCAGAGGTTGCCCACCTGATCGTAGACCCCGAAGCTCGACACACAGTCGGCCATCGCGCCCGAGGCCAGGGCCTCTTCGTAGCCGGGCGCGCCGGACTCCAGGCCCGTGGCGCAGACCCCCTCCATCCAGGCGTCGCCGTAGGGATAGTTCGTGCCCCCATCTCCGATCACGTTGTCACCGGCGTCTTCCCACTCGTCGGAGGTGACGAGGTGCTTGTAGCCGCGCACCTCACCGGCCTCATCGACCATCGGCGTGGCCGCGCAGATCGCCTTGGCTTCGGTGAAGGTGACCAGATCGGTCGGGATCTGCCCCGCCGCCGAGACCGCGATCTCGTCGATCACCCGCACCTCGTAGGCGTCGATGCAGTAGATCGGCGCCTCGGTGGGCACGCCCACCATGCCCGGCGCGCAGCGCCCCCCTCCGCCCACCGGCGCGCCGGTGTCGTCGGTGACGCCGCCGTCTTCGGCGCCCTCGCCCCCGCCTTCGGGCTCGGCGGGCCCCTTGCCGCAAGCCAGGAGCAGGCCAGCCCAGATCGTGATCACTCGCATGCGCGCATCCTCACAGCGCTCCTTGTAGCCAGCGCCGGCCCGCCCCGCCGCCCGGCGTTAGGCCCCCGCCATGACCCTCGTGATCCTCGCTGGCCTGCTCACCGTTCTGCTGGTGCCCGTCTGCGCCATCGCCCTGCTCGCCGTGGAGGCCCGGTGAGCCCCCTCGCCATCGAGCCCTGGCAGCTCCTCTGCGGAGAGATCGCGCCGGCGCTGATCATCGACCTGCGAGACCCCGTACTGTTCGCCCGCGGCCACCTGCCCGGCGCCACCAACACCCCCTACCATCAGCTCCAAGCAGGCCCCCTGCCCGCCCAGGATCCGCTGCTGGTCGACGCCGCCGGGGCTCGGGCCGCCGAGATGGCCGTCTACCTACGCGGCCGCGGCCGCCCCGGCGCCTGCTACCTCGAAGGGGGAATGGCCGCCTGGACCGGACCCCTGGCCCGCCCATGAGCGGCCTGCCCTTCGCCACCCCCTTCGACGAGGCCGTGGCCACCTCGGGGGTCGCGGCCCTCTTCACCCTCGACCACAAGGGCGAGCTGCGCCTCACCTCCGATCGGTCGCGCGACGCCTGGAACACGCTGCAGGCCGCCCCCGTCGCCGGCTGGACCCACTGCCTGCTGCGCGACCACGGCACCGGCTGGGTGCAGTACGCCCTGGCCACCAGCCCCGACCTCGTCGACCGCCTGCCGCGGGCCGATGTCTGGCGCTTCGCCAGCTTCGCCGAGGCGACCGCCGCCCTCGCCGCCTTCGGGCGCCCGCCGATTCACCGCGGGCCCTTCGGGCCTTAGCCGGCCCGCCCCGCCGCCGCGCCGCGCAGCCGCTGACCGGCGATGACCTCTCGAGCCGCGCGCAGGATCGACTGGTAGCCCGTGCAGCGGCAGATCGTCGACGAGAGCGCCTCGGTGAGCTCGGCCTCGCCAGGCGTCTCGTCGCCGTCGAGGAGGGCGGCCAGGGTCAGGGCCACCCCCGGCGTGCAGTAGCCACACTGGGCCCCCACATGGCGGTGCAGGGCTTCCTGAATGGGGTGCAGGCCCTGGGCGCCGAGGCCCTCGATGGTGGTGATCGCGCGCCCCTCCATCTCGGCCGCGAGGCTGATGCAGGAGAGGCGCGGCAGGCCGTCGACCAGCACCGTGCAGGCCCCGCAGTCCCCGACATCGCAGCCCTGCTTGGAGCCGGTCAGGCGGAGGTCGTTGCGCACCAGGTCGAGCAGGGTGCGCTCGCCCGGGATCAGCACCCGGGCGGGCTCTCCGTTGACCACACAGGACAGGACGAGCTCGGCGGGCACGCTCACCTCCGCCGCCCCCGTAGCCGCCTAGGGCGTGACCGCCACATGGAAGGTGCCGTTCATCACGCTCAGCTCGAGGATCGCGCCGGCGTCGGCCATCCCGGTGCCAGCCCCCCAGATCGGACCCGGCACGCCATAGAGCGCGCTGGCCAGCGCCGCCGCGAGGTAGGCGTCGCGCGCCGCCCCCAGGCCGCAGGACTCCGCGGTGTCGCTGCCGGCCACGCCGAGATCGAGGGCCACAACGTCGATGGGCACGCGCTGCTCGCGCACGGCGTTGTCGAGGGTGCCCGGGCTCGGGATCAGGTGGCCCACCTCGCAGGCCTCGTCATTGACCGTGATCTGGTACTGCACCGGCGGCAGCAGCAGGTCGTCGACCTCGCCCGCCGCGGTCAGCGCC
>JBEIQK010000194.1:0-9420 GCA_040376505.1 Alphaproteobacteria bacterium
GCCTCGAACTCCTGGATGATGCCCACCGGCGTGTAGAGGCCGGGCAGCTCGAGGCGACCGGTGATCAGGTGGGCCAGGGTGTAGAGGATGTGCAGATCGCTGGCGATCTTCTCTTCGATGCCGGGCCGCTGCACCTTCACGGCGACGGGCGTGCCGTCGATCAGCACGGCCCGGTGCACCTGGGCGATGCTGGCGCTGGCCATGGGCACTTCGTCGAAGACGCAGAAGAGCTCGGCCAGCGGCGCGCCGAGGTCGGACTCCAGCCGGCTGCGCAGGTCGGCGAAGGGGGCTGGCGGCACGTCGTTCTGCAAGGTGGCCAGCTCGTCCAAGATCTCGCGGGGCACGATGTCGGGCCGCACGCTCAGCACCTGGCCGAACTTCACATAGGTCGGCCCCAGCTCGATCAGCACCTGCCGGATGCGGCGGCCGATCGGCAGGGCCTCGTGGATGGGCTCGCCCTCCAGCTCCAGCCCGGCGAGGCGGACGAGGTGGCCGAAGCCGTGGCGCACCAGCACCGCGGTGATGTCGCGCAGGCGACCGAGGTCTCGAATGTTGATGTGCGGCATGGCCGGGGGCCCTAACCCCGGGGGGCCCCTCTTTGCCCAGGCGGCGGCGCGTCCGAACCCTGGCCAGACCGACGCGCCTTGATTAGCCCTTGCCTGTTGGAGTCCACCATGAGCCTCTTCCTGCTCTTCCTCGTCTGCTTCGGTCTCGCCTGCGTCTTCGCCACCTTCGGCTTCATGATGCCGGTCGTGGCCCACCTCGTCGGTGGCCTCTTCGCCATCGTCATGGGTGAGCAGGCCAGCGCCGCCCTACGCGGCGTGCCCAGCGGCTGCATCCCCCCCGAGGAGCGCGGCTAAGCGCGCTTGACGCCGCCTCCGGCGGAGACCTTGCCCCGCGCACACGCCCTCGGCGTCGCGGGGCTCGTCTTTGTTGTGGCCTTGGCGGCCCAGGTGCCCTTTCACGCGGGTTGGCTCGTCGATCCGGCGGGCCGGCTGCTGGCGAACCCCTTTCATGGCGTTCACGCCTGGGCCATCGACGTGGTCGGCCGCGCGCTCCTGGCGGGGGCCTGGCCGGACCCCACCGACGCGGCGGGCTTTCCGGTGGAGCACCGGGCGCGCTTTGTGCTCTGGCCGGTGCTGGTGGTGGGCGGGCTGCTCCGGGGGCTGATCCCGCCGGTGCTGAGCCTCAACCTCGCGGCCTGGGCGGGGCCGGCCCTTGGGGGCGCTGTCTTCGTGGCCCTTGGGCGCCGCCTCGCTCCCAATGCTGCGCCGATCGGCCTCTTCGCGGGGGGGCTCGTCTATGCGCTCTCGCCCACCACCCTGGGGGCGGCCTTGTCGGGCCAGGTGGAGAACAGCCAGTCCTGGGTGCTGCCCCTGCTGCTGTGGAGCCTGCTTTGGGCCGAGGGCGCCCTGCGGCGGGCCCCGGTGGTGGGCCTGCTGGGGCTGATCGGCGGGCTCACCAGCCCCTACCTCGGCATGTTCGCCGCCCTGGCCGGCCCCTGGCTGCTCTGGATGCGCGCGCGGGCGCCGGGATCGTCGATGCGCGCGGCGGTGCGCGGTCTTTGGGCGCCTGGGCTGGCGCTGGGGCTGGGGCTCGGCCTCGCCGGCCGCTGGCTGGATCCGGCCGGCTTTGATCCGGCCACCGACCTCTTCCGGCCCTCCTATGGCGAGCCCGGCGTCTGGCCGCCCCTTTGGGGAGACCCGCCCTCGGTGGCCGATCCCCACGGGCTCCTCACCGGCCTCGCCCGCCCCCAGACCAAGGCCCTGGTGGTGCACCTGCCCTACCTGGGCCTTCCCTTGCTGCTGGGCGGGCTGCTCTGGGGGGGCGATCGGCGCGGCTGGATCGCCCTGGTGGGCGGCGGGGTGCTCGTCGCCCTGGGGCCGGTGCTCGGCTGGCGCGGCGAAGCGCTGGTGCTGGGCGATCAAGAGCTGCAGCTGCCAGGGATGCTGCTTCGCGCCCTGCACACGCCGCTGGCCGAGGGGGGCCAGTATTACCGGGCCCTGGTGCTGGCCCATCTGGGCCTCGCCGGGCTCTTCCTCGGGGCGCGGGCCGGCTGGCGGCTCTTCGCGGTGGGGATCGTCGGGATGGCCGATCTGATCAGGGTCCTCGCCCTGGTGGGGCTGCCCTGGCCCACGGTGGCCCTGCCCGCGGCGGCCTGGCAGGCCTGGGCCGCCGATCCAGCGCCGGGGGCCGTGGTTCACCTGCCCTTCTTTGGCCCCGACCTGATCCCCTGCCATCCGGTGCGCCTCGCCGGCCACAGCGTGCACGGCCGGCCCCTCACCGACATGCCGCGGGCCTGGAAGGCGCCGCCCGACGCCCCGGCCCTCGACGCGCTGGCCACCTGCACCCGCCGGGGTGCCGCCTGCCCCCTGCCCACCCTCGACGCGCTGGCCAGCCTGGGCCTGCGCTACGCGGTGATCGACCTGCCCGAGGGGCCCGAGCGCGTGCAGCTCAGCCGGCGGCTGATCGCCGCCTGGGGACCGCCCACCGACGGGGCCGATGGCCTGCGCTGGTGGCGCCTTCAGCCGGCCCGGTAGATCGGCAGCGGGCTGTGGGTGACGTCGAAGATGAGGTTGGTCTGGTGGCGCCCGACCTCGGCCCGGCTGGAGATCGCGTCGAGGACGAGGTCGCGGAGGTGCTCGCTGTCGCGCACAGCGACGTGGATGAGGAAGTCGTCGATGCCCGAGACATGGTAGACCGCGATCACCTCGGGCAGGGCCGCGATGTAGGCGCGGAAGGCCATGGAGACTTCGCGGGCGTGGCGGGCGAGGCGGATGGCGATCAGGGCCTGCAGGCCGATGCCCACGGCCGCCGGGTCGATGCGCGCGGTCACCGCGCCGAGCACCCCGGCCTCGCGCAGGCGCCGGGTGCGCTCCAGCGCCGAAGAGGGCGCCAGGCCCACGCTGGCGGCCAGCTCCTTGTTGGAGAGCCGTCCATCCTTCTGTAGGGCGGCCAGGATCTCGAAGTCAATTCGGTCGAGGGGGGTCATTCGGGCAAAACTCCGAAGTCTATTCGGTCGACGCGAGGTACTCCGAATCCTATCTTGGCAGCAGCCTGGTGAACCGAATGAACCCCTCCGATCCCTCGCCTGTCGACCCCCACGCCCGGGAGCTGGTCATCGAGGTCGCGATCGCCCTGCACGCCACCGGCGCCTCGGCCCACCACCTGGAAGACACCATCGAGGAGCTGCGCGAGGCGCTGGGCCTGCCCTTCGCCGTGCTGGCCACCCCCACCGCCCTCTTCGTCTCGGGTGACAAGGCCGAGGTGATCCCGGTGCGGCCGGGCCCCACCCACCTCGATCGGCGCGTCGCCATCGATCGAGTCGCCGCCGCCGTCGCCAGCCGCGGCCTCTCCCCCAAAGACGGCGTGATCGCCCTGCGCGACCTCGTGCAGCGGCCGCCGGCCTGGCCGGGGTGGGTGCGGGTCTTCGCCCAAGGCCTCTCCGCGGCCAGCGCCGCGGCGCTGATGGGCGGCGCCTGGGTGGAGGTCGGCCTCGCCGGCGCCATCGGCCTGGGCGCCGGTCTGCTGGCCAGCAAGCTTGAAGCGCGCCGCAGCGCGGCCCGGGTCGAGCTGCCCCTGGCCGCCCTCTTCGCCTCGCTGGCCGCCGGGCTCGTCACCGAGGCCTTCGCCGTCAGCGTGCCCCGCCTCACGGTGGCCGCCCTGATCGGCTTCATGCCCGGACTCTCGATGACCGTCGGCCTGTCGGAGCTGGCGACGGGCCACTGGACGAGCGGCGCGGGCCGCCTCTCCGGGGTGGCCGCCACGCTGCTGCTGCTGGCGCTGGGCGCGACCGTCGGTTGGGGCCTCGCCGAGGGCATCGTGGGCCCCTGGCGCGAGCTGAAGGGGGCCAGCGCCGGGGTCCCCAGCCTCGCGGGCGCGATGGTCGCCGCTCCGGTGGCCTTTGCCATCCTCTTGCAGGCCCGGCCGCGCCACATCCCGCTGATCGCGCTCGCCTGCTGGACCGCCTACGGCGCGGCGCGTGGGGGCGAGGCCATCGGGGGGCCGGTGGTGGGCGCGGGGATGGGGGCCCTGGCGGTGGGCCTGCTCGGCAACCTCGTCAACCGGCGGCTGATGCTGCCCGCCGTCGTCTGTACTGCGCCGGGGCTGCTGGTGCTGGTGCCGGGCTCGGTGGGCTTTCGCGGCGTGCAGGCCCTGGTCGACCAGCACACCGTCGAGGGTGTGCACACCGCCTTCACCGCGGTCTTCGTCGCCGCCGCGCTGGCTGCCGGGCTGCTCTTGTCCCACGCCCTGCTCTCCCCCCGGCGGATCAGTCGCCCCAACCATGGCGGCTTGCCGATGACAACGCTGTTCTGATGCGAATTCTCGGGGCGGACAGTTTGAATCCACCTCGGCGAATCCATCCGTAGCCCGAACATCCGTGCAGGGCTACAGAAGGGGTGCGCGGCAACCCTGTCGCCAACCCTGGAGGGAAGGATGAGCCCCACGAACAGCCATACAAGCCTGGTGGACGACGCCGACATCATCACCGGCGCCCGCGCCTGTCTGGGATCTGAACACGCGATCCTGTCGGATGGTGAGGTCATCTGCCGGATCGCCCGGGCCTCCCGCGGCCTCTCCGATGATGAGGTGGAGGGCTTTCTGCACACGCTGGGCCTGATCGGCCAGCAGGTGGGCCACACCCTGGCGCCGGTCTTTCAGGCCGCCGCCCGCCCGGCGGCCTCGATCCCCGCCGCCCCGCCGGGCCCCCGGGCGGCCCCCACCGCCGCCGCCACCCTCTGCCAGCTGATGAGCCACCCCCAGGTGCTCCAGGCCGTCGGCGCCGCCGCCCTCTGCCCCGGCCGCCCCCGCCTGCTCCCGGCCGGGGCCAGCCAGACGCCGGTGCCGCTGATCGCCTTCCTCTACACCCTGGCCCAACTGGCCCTCGACGCCGCCGCCGAGCTGGAGCCCGACCTCGACCGGGCCGCCGTCTCGGCGCGCTTCGCCCCCCAGGGTAGCGCGCTCGTCGCGATCCTCGAAGAGCTGCCCGACTTTCGTCCAGCCGACCCCTGGGCTTCCCCCCGGACGGCCCCGCGCGCCGGGGATACCCAAGGGCCGCGCCCCTGATCCCGCGGGCTCCACCGCGCGCCGAGGAGCCCGCCGTGCCTGATCCCGCCGCCCCGCCTCCGCGCTGGCTCCTGCCCCTGGGCCTCCTCCTGGGTCTGCTCGCCGCGCTGGGGGTGGCCCTGCCCGACCGCGCCGCCCTGGCCACCAACCTGCCCGGCTACTTCAACAACGACGGCGCTCAGGCGGTCTACCTGCACGACGCCGTCCACGACGCCCTGCTGGCCGGGCGCCTCGACCTCTTCGACCCCAACCAGTTCTGGCCGGTGGGCATCTCCTACGCGCCGATCAACGGCGGCAACATCCTGGAGATGCTGGTCTCGGGCCTCTCTCGGCTGTTCCTGCCCTGGCCCTACTGGCTGAGCGTGGCCAGCTACGCCTGGATCACCCTCAACACCCTGGCGGCCCTGCCGCTGGGCTGGCACCTCTGGCGCCGGGCCGCCCCCACCCTCGCCGCGGCCCTCTGCTGGGGCCTGCTGCCGGTGCACCTGGGCCAGCTCGCCGCCGGGCGCCTCACCCAGCTCGCCTTGGTGGGGCTCCCCCTCGCGGTGCTCGGCCTGCTGCGGATCTCCGAAGAGGACCACCCCAGAAACGCCTGGCTCGCCGGCCTGGGCATGGCGCTCACGGCGGCCGGCTACTGGTTCTACGCCATCTTTCTGTGCATCCTGGCGCCCCTGTTTCTGGTGCACGGCGCCCGCCTCCGCCCGGTGCGGCCGCTCTTCCACGACACCGGCCGCGCCGCGCTGATCGCCCTGGCGGGCATGGCCCCGGGCCTGCTCGTCATCGCATTGGGGGCTGCCCGCGCAGGCGGCGCCCCCGACGACGCCCTCGACGCCGCCACCATGTCGCCCCTCTTTCCCGACGCCTTGCAGCTCGAAAACCCGCAGCCCAAGGGCCTCCAAGGGTGGTTCCCCCTCGTCTTTGCCCCGGGCCTGCTCTTCACCCTCTGGCGCGGCCAGCGGCGGGGGCTCTGGCTCGGCGCCGCCGCCCTGGCGCTGATCTTCGCGCTGGGACCCGCCCAGCAGGCCCTGGGGCGCACCTGGCTGCTGCCGGCCTGGCTGCTGTGGAAGGGCGTGCCCGGCTTCGATCGCATGCTGCACCCCGATCGATGGGTGAGCGTGGCCGGGCTCTTTCTGGTGATCGGCGCCGTCGACGGCCTCGCCCGCTGGAGGCCGCTGGCCACGGTGGCCCTGCCGATCGGATTGCTGATCCAGCTCATCGCTGGCGGCGCCCTGCCCCTTGGCTCCTACACGCTGCGCGGCGGCGAGCTGTGGAGGGCCGTGGCTGAGGATCCGCAGCGGGGCGCGCTCATCGTGCTGCCGCTGCTCCAGGCGCCGATGACCTGCAGCGAGCAGCCCTTTCACGGCCGGGCCCTCCTCGGCGGCATGGTGGAGAACCAGCCCTGGTTTCACCCGCCGGAATGGACGGAGCGGGTCAATTCCAACACCGTGCTGCTGGATCTGTGGCGGATCAGCCGCGGCAAAGCTCCGCAACATGGCCCCTACCAGGCCGACCTCGACCGGCTGCGGGCCGACGGCTTTGACACCCTGGTGCTCGACAACGCTTCCTGGCGCCTCGTCGGCGAGCTGGTCGGCCGCGACGGCGAGCGGCTGCTCAGCGACTACCTGGGCCCTCCAACGCGGCGCTTCGCCGACGGCGCCCTCTGGCGGCTCCCCTCCGCCGGCCTGCGCGGCGCGCCCCCCGATCGCGACGAGCGCATCGACTTCATGGGCCCGCCCGGCCCCGATCCCAAGGCTCGGGGGGGCGGTCTACGCGCGCCGGGTACGCCCCCAGGCCCGCCGCCCCCTGCGCCGCCGCCCAGATGAGGTAAGGTTGCGCGCCCCCGCTGGAGCCCCGCGTGTCTGGCCCTGTCTCTCGTTTTCTGTTCGTCTGTCTGTTTGCCCAGGTGAGCTGCGCCTGGGTCTCGGATGCGGAGCTCAAGGCCCGCACCGACGAGGATGGCGACGGCGAGTCCGCCATCGCCTACGGCGGCCAGGACTGCAACGATCGCGACGCCGCCGCCTTCCCCGGCGCCAAGGAGCGCTGCAACGAGGCCGACGACGACTGTGACGGCGAGGTCGACGAGGGCCTGCCGCTCGGCGCCTACGCCGACGCCGATGGCGACGGCTTTGGCGTCGGCGACCTCCTGCACGACGACTGCGCCGGCGAGGGCGAGGCCAGCGAGGCGGGAGACTGCGACGACGACGACCCCGACATCCACCCCGGCGCCGACGAGGTCTGCGGCAACGACATCGACGACGACTGCGACCCCCTGTCGAGTGACGCCGGCGACAACACCTTCTACCGCGACGCCGACGACGACGGCTACGGCTTCGCCAACAGCGTGGCCAGCGGCTGCGCAGCCCCGGTGGGCTACGTCTCCAACCCGCTCGACTGCGACGACGCCAACCCCGCCGTCAACCCCGAGGCCGAGGAGGTCTGCGACGACGGGCTCGACAATGACTGCGACGGCAGCGCCAACGGCTGCGACGACCTGTAAGCCGGTCGCGCCGGCCGGTGCTACGATGTGCGCCTCGCCGAGGCTGACCATGCGACCCCTCCTGCTCCTCCTCGCCGCCTGCAGCGCCAAGCCCCAGGGGGCCGACACCAACGCCGGCGGCGGCCCCGACCTCACCGATGACAGCGGCGGCCCCGTCGACAGCGGCGACGACGGCAGCGATCCGGCCTACGACCCTTGGGCCGCCATCGACCCCGACCACTGCGAAGATGCGCCCGGTTTCGAGTCCCTCGCTGGCGCCACCGCCTACTTCATCGGCGAGTACAGCCGCAGCGGCGGCGCCTTGTCAGGCGTGGAGACCGCGGCCTACTACGCCACCGCCGAGTGGGCCGCCGCCGGCGGCGCCGACTGCCTCGTGGTCTGGAGCGTGAGCGGCAGCGAGGGGAGCTGCAGCGGCGGCTGCGCCTTCACCATGGAGGTGCAGGCCACCCTCGACACCGCCGCCACCACCTGCCCCACCGCCCTGTGGGCCGGCAGCGAGGCCTGGTCGGCCACCTACGCCGTCGCCCTGGGCGCCGAGGGGGCCGCCACCTTTTCTTTTGAGGGCTCCAGCAGCACCTTCGCCGAGGGCGTCGCCTCCGCCACATCGGTCACCTTTCTCACCCCGCCCGCCTGTGAGTGGTTCTGATGCCCACAGCCCCACTCCGCCCTGAACAGATCGCCGCCGCCGCCCTGCCGCCCGGCTGGATCGTGGAGACCGGCCCCCGCCTCGCCCTTGTCGTCGATCACGCCGACTACGCGCGCATCGCCGAGGCCCTGGCCCAGATGGCCGACGCGGCCGACCACCACCCCGATGTCGACACCGCCGGCCCCCGCACCACGATTCGCTGGTGGACCCACGACACCGGCGGGCTGCACGCCCACGATCTGGAGATGGCCGCCCGCACCACCGCCCTCCTGCGAGGCGACTGACCCATGGTGCTCCCCCTCCTCGGACTGTTCACCGCCCTCGCCGCCGACCCCGCCGTGCTCTTTCTCGGCAACAGCTACATCTTCACCGGCAACCTCAACGTGGTCACCGCCGACCTGCTGCGCGCCGGCCAGGCCGACCTCGCCGAGCTCGATGAGCTGCGCCTCGCCCAGGCCGGCTACCGCTTCGCCGACCACCTCGCCAAGGCCGACGGCACCGAAGGCGACACCGACTGGCGCGCCGCCCTGGTCACCGGCAGCACGAGCTGGAACTGGGTGATCCTGCAAGATCAGAGCCAGATCCCCGGCTTTCCGGCCAGCAACCCCGAGTACCGCCAGAGCCTGGAGTCCGCCGTCGCCCTCGACGATCTGATCGAGGCCAAGGGCGCCGCCACCGTGCTGCTCCTCACCTGGGGACGCCGCGACGGCGACGCCACCAACCCCGAGCGCTTCCCCGACTTCGCCACGATGGAGGCCTACCTCGAAGAGGGCTACCGCGGCTACCAGGAGGCCATCGCCACCGCCGAGCGCCCGGTCGACATCGCGCCCGCCGGCCCCGCCTTCGGTCGTGTCTACGCCGCCGACGAGGCTGCCGGCCGCGATCCGCGCGCCGATGGCAGCGTCTTTCGCGGCCTCTACGTCGAGGACGGCAGCCACCCCAGCCTCACCGGCACCTGGCTCGCTGGCTATGTGCTCTACGGCACCCTCACCCAGGCTTCGCCGGTCGGACTGCCGGGCCCCCCGGGCGTAGAGACCGAGGTGGTGGAGCTCCTCCAAGAGGCCGCCCGCGCCGCCGTCTTCGACGGGGAGTGGGTGCCCGCCGGCTCGACCGGAGAGACCGACACAGACCCGCCCGACACCGGCAGCCCCGGCGGCGACAGCGCCGCCCCCGACGACACCAGCACCGTGGACGGCCCCAAGGCCGAGGC
>JBEIQK010000761.1:0-3157 GCA_040376505.1 Alphaproteobacteria bacterium
CGAACGCAGCGTGCGAACTACCTCAAGGTCCAGTCGCAGGTTGAACAGGCTGCGCCGATTGTCGAGCGGGCCGACGCAGCACGGGCTGAGTTGGATCAGGCCAAAGCTGATGCCGATCAAGTCGACCAACAAGTCAGTGTGTTGGATGATGAAATTCGGCAGCTGACGGTTCGCCGCGATGCTTTGCACCAGAAACGCATTGCCACGGCAACGCGACTCGCCAGCCTGATGCACGAGGTCCGGGCAGCCGAGACTGCGGTGCGGCTGATCGGGGAACTGGCATCGGCAAAGCCCGTTGATCAGGACACAGTCGAAGCCTGTGAGCAGGACGCCAAGGCAGCCGAGATTGACTACGAACGGGCGGTGAACGCCGAGAAAGCCGCCGGCAACCGCGAAGCATTCCAGGCGCATCGTGCCGAGGCCGAGGGCTACCGGGCACGGGCTACCCAGCTGCGGGAGACCGCCACCCACGCGATCAACGACGTGCTCTCGGGCCTCGTGGAGCGGATGGCGGATGGCTGGTCTGTCGTCGATGATGTGGTCTGTGTGCGGACGGATCGGTCCGAGCACGAACCGTTCCGCGAACTGAGCCAGGCCGAGAAATGGCTGGCGGTGCTGCGGGTGGTCGTGCGCCGGGTCGGAGGGCGATCGGTGGTCGCACTGCCGCAGGAGGTCTGGGAGGGGATGGATTCGGCGACCCGGGGGCTGGTGCGGTCAGCGGCCGAGTCGTCCGGGGTGACCCTGTATGTCGCCGAGGCGACCGACGGGGAACTGGAAGCAGTCGTGGCCCAAGAAGCGGCGCCTGCCGCAGGGGACGGTGACGTATGGGGAGGCTGATCGCGGGCGACCTGCAGCAGCACGAGGCCACGATCGAGCGTGGCCTGCAAACCATGAGGCAGGTGGCCCACGCCCTGCGGACGATCAGGGATGATCGTCTGTTCGAGGAGGCGGGCTACACATCCTGGGCCACCTATTTGGAGCGGCGGTGGCAGCGCACGGATCGGTGGGCTCGGCTGATCGTTGAGGGGGACGCAGTGGTCTCCCAGGTAGCTGAGCACCTTCCGGCCGACGTGCCGCCTCCGACGCGACTTGCCGACGCCCAGGCCCTCGCCGGCCTGCCTCCCGAGCAGGCTGCCGACATCTGGGAGGAGGCAGTCGAAGAGGCGGGCCCCACCCCCCCCAAGCGGGTGGTGCAGGAGAAGCGAGCCGCTAAAACCGCAGCCGCCGCGCAAGCGCCCGCCACAACCGTTGCCCCAGAGCAGGTGGCTGTCGTGCGGGATGGGCTTAAGCGGGCCCTGCCAGGGGACATCGCCACCGTCTTCGTCGAGGCCGCAGAATTTAAGCCGGTCCTCGAAATGGTGGAGCAGATGGAAGCGGCAATCGTCGGTCTGGCCGAAAAGCAGTGCGGCCGGGCGATCAACCTCGCGGAACTGCGGCGGGTGCTGGCAGAGCTGGAGCGTGGCCTGACCATGGCGAAGCCACACACCGAGTGTGCCAAGTGCCGCAGAAGGATCAACCGCGACTGCCTCGTATGCCATGGACGAGGATGGGTGACCAAGACGGTGTACAAAGCCTCTAGGTGCGAGGGAGATGACAAATGGCTGCTGGGCAACTGAAGCTGCGAGACTACCAGCACGAAGGTGTGGCGGGCATCTACGAGCAGCTGGCGATCCACGAGGGGACCGTCGGCGTCGCGGCAACCGGGCTGGGAAAAACTGTGATCTTGGCCGAACTACTGCGGACCTGGCCGAGAGACAAGGGCCGCATCTTGGTGCTGGAGCCGACTGTCGAACTGGTGGACCAGACGCACCGCACGCTATCACGCCACCTGGGCGAGAACGTGGGCATTGAGCAGGGGACCCGATCAGACCGTGCCCGCGGTCGCCTCTGGCAGTCGCGGGCCGTGGTCAGCTCGGTCCAGACGATCAGCCGGCTTGGTCGCTTGCGGGGCTGGGATCCCAAGGAGGTGGGGCTGATTGTTTGCGACGAGGGGCATCACGCCCCCGCCAAAACCTGGCGGCGGGTAATGGGATACTTCGCCGAAAACAAAGACCTGCGAAAGGTCCTGCTGACGGCGACCCCTCAGCGGGGAGATGAGGTCGGACTGCGGACGATCGCGCCATCAGTCGCGTTCAATTACCCGCTGCGCTGGGGGATTGAAGAGGGGTGGCTCGTCCTGCCGAAAGTGCGATACTTGCGAGTCCACGGAGTCGAGTTTGAGCGACTGAAGACTGCCAATGGAGACTACGGTCAGGAGTCAATCGCCCAGGCGTTTGGGGGTGGTTCCGGGCCTGACGATGAGGCCCAGGCGGAGGCGAACCGCAAGCTCCACGAGGTGGCCGCACCGATCGTTGAGCTGGCTGGCAATCGGCAAGGGCTGGTGTTCTGTGCCACCAAACGACACGCCGAGGCCCTGGCCGAGGTGATGCGGGGCAACTACCGCGCCCAGGTGGCAGTGATCACGGAAGACACCTCGCGGGAAGAGCGGAACGAGCAACTGGCTCGGTTTCGTCGTGGCGAACTGCAATGGCTGACGGGCGTGGCTGCGTTGGCCGAGGGATTCGACGCCCCGACCGCATCGGTGGTGGTCGTGTGCCGACCTACCAAGTCCATCGGGCTGCGCACTCAGATGGTCGGGCGAATCACCCGGCCCCTTGAAGGCATCGTGGACATGTGGCCGACTGCCGCCGAACGCCGAGCCGCAATCGCTGCGTCCTCCAAGCCTTACGGACTGGTGATTGATTGCGTCGGAATGGACAGCATTGGAGCGGCGCAGTCAGGACTTGATGTCCTGGGCGAGGGACTGCCCATTGACATTCGGGCCGAGGTGCTGGCCGAACTGGCGGCATCGGAGGCCGAGTTCGACCCGCTTGCGGTTCTGGCCGACATCGAGGAACGGCAGCGGGCAGCGGAGGAGCGCCGGGCCCAGGCCAAAGAGCGGGAGGCATTGGCCGCGACCCAGGCAATCGCCGATCGCTGGGTGCAGGAGATCCGAGAACGACGGATGCGTGGGCTGCGGGCTCGCGTGCAGTACGACGCTGAGGAAGTCGATCTGCTGGGGGCTGGTGACGGACAGTTTCGGGCGAACCTAATGGGCGTCGCCCGCAGGGGATCAATCACCGACCACCAACTCGGGGCACTGGCGCACCTTGGAGTC
>JBEIQK010001067.1:0-1820 GCA_040376505.1 Alphaproteobacteria bacterium
GCCGATCCCCCGGGCGGGCGCAGGCCCGGGGCGAAGACAAGCCGCCGCGCCTGTTGTACAAGGCAGGGCATGGCACCTGACCCCGACCGCACCTGGAGCCCCCCCGGCCTCCTGGAGATGGCCCGCCGCCACGCGCCCGGCTGGGAAGGCGCCAACACGGCCCAGACCTGCGCCTTGGGCGGCGGCATCACCAACCAGCTCTTCCATCTGCAGGCCCCCGGCCGCCCCAGCCTCGTGCTCCGCCGCTACGGGCCCCGCACCGAGGTGGTGATCGATCGCCGCCGCGAGGTGGAGATCGTGCGCTTCCTGGCCGAGCGCCAGATGGCGCCGCCGCTCTACGGCCTCGTCGAGGGCGGCCGGGTGGAGGGCTTCCTCGACGGACACCGGGCGCTGGCGCCCGAGGAGCTGCCCCATCACGCGCCCGCCATCGGCGCCGGCCTCGCCGCCTTGCACGCCCTGCCCTTTGAAGACGGCGCGCCGCACCGCCTGTGGGATCGCCTGCGGCGGTGGTTCGACGTCGCCCAGGAGCTGCGGCTGCCCGAGCCCGCGCGCGAAGCCCGCCGTGAGGCCCTCCGCCTGGGCGAGCGGGCGGCGGCCCTGGAGGCGGAGATCGCGGCGATCGAGGCCCTCGGCCCCCATCCGGCCCTGCGGCCGGTGCTGGCCCACAACGACCTGCTGAGCGGCAATGTGCTGCTGCACGAAGCCACCGGCGCCGTGCGCTTCATCGACTTCGAGTACGCCGACCGCAGCCCGGCCGCCTTCGATCTCGCCAACCACCTCTGCGAGTACACCGGCTTCGCCTCCGACTTCGAGCGGGACTTCCCGCGCCAGCCCACCCGGCGGGCCCTCGTGGCGGCCTACCTGGGCGCCGCGGGGCCGCAGGTCGACGACTGGCTTGGGGTGGTCGATCGGATGGTGTTGATCGACCACCTCTTCTGGGGCGTTTGGGCGGTGGTGCAGGCGGCCCACTCGCCGATCGACTTCGACTTCTTGCGCTACGCCGAGCTGCGTCTGGGCGGCTACGATCTGCACCAGGACGGCCTGCCATGAGCGCGGCGCGGCGCTGGCTGCTCTTCTTTGCGGGCTGGCTGTGCATCGGCCTCGGGCTGCTCGGCGCGGTGCTGCCGGTGCTGCCCACCACCCCCTTCATCTTGCTGGCGGCCGCCTGCTTTGCGCGCTCCAGCCCACGCTTTCACGCCTGGCTGCGCGACAGCCGGCTCTTTGGCGAGATGGTGCGGGAGTGGGAGGCCCACCGGTCGATCCCCTACCGCACCAAGGTGCGCGCCATCGTGGTGATGGCGCTGACGATGGGGGTCAGCATCGCGTTCTTCGTCGAGCCGCTGGCGGTGAAGGGGGTGGTCGCGGCGAGCGGCCTCGCCCTGGCCTTCTGGCTCTACTCCCTCCCCTCTCGCGACAAGCCGGCGGATTGAGCCGGCTGGGAAGCTCCGATGCGGTCAACGCCCAGAGAGCGCTGGTCCTGGTACTTCTACGACTTCGGCAACTCCACCTATGTGTCGGTGGTGCTGCTGGCGATCGGCTCCGTCTACTTCAAAGAGCAGGTGGTGGGCGGCGCCGAGGGTTCGCGCTGGTGGGGCATCGCCCTCTTCTTGAGCACGCTGGTGGTGGGGCTCCTGGCGCCGGTGCTGGGCGCCATCGCCGATCACAGCGCCAAGAAAAAGCGCTTCCTGGCCGTCACCACGGCGCTCTGCTGCCTCGCCACGGCCGGCTTGTCGCAGGTGCAGCCCGGGCAGTTGGGGCTGGGACTGCTGCTCTTTGTGCTGGCTGAGGTGGGCTACCGCGGGGGGCAGGTCTTCTACGAC
>JBEIQK010001082.1:0-1767 GCA_040376505.1 Alphaproteobacteria bacterium
CGGCCGCGGCGAGACCTCCACCGTCTCGCCCGGCCAGGGGCCGCGCTGGTAGACATCCAGGCAGCGGTTCCTCACATTCCCCGCCATCTGGACAATCCCATACACGCTGCAGTCCTCCGGCGTCGCCTCCACCGAGACCCGCCGCGGCGGGCCGGCCTGACTGAGCGCGCAGCTCACCCAGGTCGCCTCGAAGCGGTCGCCCCAGGGAAAGAAACGACCGTCCACCCCGCGGGCCGCCTTCTCCCACTCCAGGCTGTGCGGCAACCGCCAATCCCCCGCCAGCACCGCGAGGAAGGCCTCGCAGGCGGCGTTGTCGACCAGGGTGACTGGCCAGTCCAACTCCCAGACCACCCCGTCGGGATCGGCCACCGGCACAAAGCGCCCACCCGCCCCCGGCACCAGCAAGGGATAATCCATCGCGCCGCCCGCGGTCTGTCGCGGCGCGAGCCGCAGCGCCGCCTCCACCCCCTCCGCGACAGCCTCCCCATCCAGAAAGCGCGCCCAGTCCCCCACCGTGACCGGGCGCCGCGCCATCACAAAGCTGTCGACCCACCGGCGGTGACGCGGCAGGGCGTCTGCCGCCTCGGGGTCGCCGCCGAACCAGGCCCAGCCCGCCGGCACCAGCGCCTCCGCCGCCGACAGCTCCCCCGGCCTCGGCAGCCGCAGGGCCCGCGGCTCCCGGTCACCCGGGCGGAGATCGTCTCCTTCCACACCGCGCGCGATGCACAGCGGCAAGCGCACCGTCTCGCCCCCCTCGGGTGTAAGCAGAGCGAGGTAGCTGCCCGCCGGCAGCTCCAGGTCGAAGGCAAGGTCGAGCCCGCGGGCGTCGACGGGCTCCCAGACGAGGCGCCCGAGGCCCGGCCTCGACCGCAAGAGCTGAAGGTGGGCCGGACGGTCGAGGCGCAGACGGTGGCGGCCCAGCCCCTTCAACAGCGCCGCCCAGTCACCGCGGTCGTGAACCGAGAGCTCCGTCTGGGCCCGCACCTGCGCCGCCGCGTCACGCGCCGCCTCGGCCTCGATCAGTCGCGCCGCAAACAGATCGGCCAAACGCCGGTGGGCCCGCTCCTGGGCGGAGTCCAAGGCCAGGGCCGCCCGGAGCTGCTGCTCCAGCCGCACCTCCAGGCCCAGCGCCTGCGCGCGGTGGTCGGCGGTCTCCCCCTCCAGGGCCCAGCCGGCAGCCTTGTCTTCGGCGGGGGCATGGGGCGGCAAGGCCGCGAGGAGCTCGACGGCGCGCTGCGCACAGGCCTGCGCCGCCGCCTGGGCCCCGCGCCAGGGCCCCACCAGGGCCTCGGCCTCGTCCACCAGTCGGCCCGCTTGCTCCCGCAGGCGCGCCGACCGCCGCCAGTCCCCCAGGATGTCGGCCACCTGCTGGGCGGTGGGCCGGTCTGTCGGAGACGCCGTCAAGCAGGCGACCACCAGCGCGACGAGGGGGGCAGGCGCATCGGGCAGGCGGGGCGGCCGAAGCCCCTGGGAGAGGGCCTGGAGGAAGGCCGGCACCGCCCGCGGAAAGGGCTGAACAGAGCCCAACAGCTCCGCCAGCATCACGCCGAGGGCCCAGACATCGCTGCCGGGGCCGTGTTCGTCCACGCGGCCCAGGGCCTGCTCGGGCGGCAGGTAGGGCGGCGTGCCCAGCAGCGCGCCCACCCGGGTTCCAGCGCCAGCCTCCGGCAAGGCACCCGCATCGCCAACCCCCGCGCGACGGGCGATGCCCCAGTCGATCACCAGCACCTCGTCGAAGTCGCCCAGCAGCAGGTTCTCGGGCTTGAG
>JBEIQK010000900.1:0-2490 GCA_040376505.1 Alphaproteobacteria bacterium
GGTGAACCCGGTCGGTAAACATCAGCCCATGGCCCATGTCATTGGCCATCGCGCCCGCCACGGGCACCAGATCGGGCTGGCTCATGCCCTGCCAGTCGATGCCGAAGAAGACGGCGCCCACGTTGTTGCCATAGCTGCGGCCGATGCCCTCCATCTCGGTGCGGTTGCCAAAGAACCCGTGGCCAAATTGCACCGCCGAGAGGGTGCGGTCGGTGACCGCCGGGATCAGCACGGTAAACGGAACCTCGATCCAGCCGTTCTGGGCGACGGCGCCGCTGCTGTCGCGAAAGAGGGGGGAGAGCGGCGCGTCGGCCTCCAGGAGGAGCGGCACCCGCACCGTGCCCTCGATGTGGCGGGAGACCTGGCTGTCGACGTCATCGACGACCTCGGTGAGGGTGACGACGGGATCGGCAAGGGCGAGCAGGTCGAGGCCGATCTGCCGGGCCGCCAGCATGTCGCCGGTGGCGTCGGTGAGCGGGCGGACGGTGAAGTCCCAGGCGAGCTGCAGGTCGGCGGCGGGCAGGCCAGCGGCCTCCAGCACGGGCAGCACCTCGGCGCCATAGCGGGCGGCGAGGGGGCCGTCTCCGTTCAGGATCGACACAAAGCCGGCGGTGGGCGGGGCCAGGGCGCCGGCCGTGTCGACGAGGCCGTGCAGGCCGACGACATAGCGGGCCCCGTCGCGCAGGCGCTCCAGGGGGCGGATGACCAGGGTGCGGACGGTGCCCGCCTCGGCCATGGCGTCGAGCTCGGCGAAGTGGGGCACGGCCCGGCCGGTGTCGGCCTCGATCAGCAGGGTGGGGCTGCTGCTGGCGGCGAGGCTGAGGGAGGGGTCTTCGGTGTAGCCGATGAGCGGCGCCTCATCGAGGGGCACGTCCAGCGCGGCGAGGAGGGTGGACACCGGCGAGAAGCCGGCCGCCGGGTGATCGGCGAAGGGGTTCATCGGCGTGGGGACCGCGTCGCCGCCGGGGTTGTAGACCGGCAGGGCGGCGTCGGAGACGGCGACGCCGGCCTCGCTGCGCCAGACATCCGAGGGGTAGGGCAGCAGGCAGCTCAGGGCAGGGGCGATGGGGTTGCAGTCCAGGGCGGCGTCGGTGTCTTCGCCGTCGCCGGCGGGGGCCTTGTCGCCAGCGCAGGCGAGGAGCAGCAGGAGCAGGTTCATCGCGGCCTCCGAGGGGAGGGGGTCTAACCGAGCCCGCGCCGCTGGGCCGCCGGGGCCTGCCAGGGCGGGGCGGCGACCGGAGCACCAGCGGGTGCGCCGCAGGGTGGAGGTGGGGGGCCCTGGCTCCACGGGGAACGGTGCGGGCGCGGCCGAGCCCTCCCCGGGCCGGCCTGCAGCGGCGAAGGAGGCTATCCTCGGGCCCGGAGGTGCGAGATGCGGCGGCCCTGGTTGATCCTCTCGCTCGGCTGCCTCGGGGCCGCCGACCCCTTTGCCGACTTCTGGGGCCCGGCCAGCGCGCCAGACTGGAGCGCCGGCTTTGTGTCGCCCATGGCCGGGGCCACGCGCTGCGGCGAAGGGTGTTTTTCTCGCCCAAGCCCGGCGCCAGTGGTGGCGATGAGCCCTGGCGTGGTGGTCGGCACCGATCCTCTGCAGGTCGCGCACCGCTGGCTGGAGAACGCCGATCCGCGCGTGGAGACCTTCACCTACGCGGGTGTCCAGAGCACGGTGACCAAGGGCGCCCGGGTGCCGGTCGGCGCCCGGCTGGGCGAGGCCAGCCGGCTCGAGGTGGAGGGCCCGGTGGGCCCGCTGCGGACCTTCCTGGCCGGGCACGCCGCGCCAATCGACCCCCGGGCTGAGGCCCACCTGGGGCTGATCTCCCACGAGGCCCTGGAGCTGCGGGTCTACACGCGCGGGCAGCTCCAGCGGGTCTTTCCGGTGCGGCTCGGTCAGTCGACGGGGTCCAAAGAGCGGCGCGGCGACAACCGCAGCCCGCGGGGTCTGTACTTCATCACCGAGCGGTCGCGCGGGCCCTTCGAGGGGCCCTACGCCGCCTTCTTCGGCGGACTGTGGATGCGGATCAACTACCCCAACCCCTTTGACGCCGCCCGGGGCCTGCAGGAGGGCCTCATCACCCAGGCGGAGGCCGCGGCGATCGGCAAGGCCTGGGGCCAGCGCAAGGCGACGCCCAAGAACACGCGCCTGGGCGGCGGCATCGGCATCCACGCCTGGATCGCGCCCTGGTCGGAGACCGACCGGGCCGGGCTCTCCTGGGGCTGCGTGGTGGTGCAGCCGGCCGACGCCGACGCCGTCGATGCGGCCCTACCGGTGGGCGCAGCGGTGGTGCTGCTGTGACGGGCGAGCAGGCCTGACGGGGGTCTGTCCACGCAGGCCTTGACGATCCGCGGCGCGACTAGCGCGGCGCCAGCACGGCCGCCGCCGTCCGCAGCTCGCCGACCGACAGGTCCAAGGCCGCCATCGACCACAGTCGCGCCGAGCCATCCCAACTCGCGGTCGCCAGGCGCTCGCTGTCGGGGGAGAAGTCCACGCCCACC
>JBEIQK010000688.1:0-3589 GCA_040376505.1 Alphaproteobacteria bacterium
CCACCGGCCGAGGGCCACCCGGTGGTGGTCAACGCGCACGGCACAGTCGGGCTCGACGACCCTTGCCGGCTGAGCGGGACGGTCAGCGGCGCGGGCCTCGCCGGCCTCTTCGGCGGCCGGGGCGCCATCGGCGTGGCCCCCGACTACCCCGGCCTCGGGGGCCCCGGCCTGCACCGCTACCTCGACGCCCGCAGCGAGGCGACCAGCGTGCTCGACGCGGTGCGGGCCGCCCTTCAGCTCGCCCGGTGGCAGGGCCTGCCGAGCAGCGGGCGGGCGGCGGTGGTGGGGCTGTCGCAGGGCGGACACGCGGTGCTTTCGGCGGCGGCGCTGCACAGCCGCTACGCGCCCGAGCTCGACCTCCGCGCCTTCGCAGCCTCCGGCCCCGCCAGCGTCTTCGAGGAGCAGTGGCGGGCCGGCATTGGCGTCGAGGGGCCCCATCTGGTGATGCACGCGCTGCTGGTGTGGTCCTTCGCCGAGGCCGCCGGCGCCAGCCGGGACGGGATCTGGGCCGAGGGGGTCGCCGACTGGATCGACAGCCACCTGCTCGAACGCTGCTACTGGTCGCCTTCGTTCGGGTCGGAGCCGCTGCTCACCGACGGCTTTCCCGTCGCGGCCGAGGCGGTGTTCTCACCCGACTTCCTGCGCGCCTACGAAGCCAGCGACTGGTCGGCCTGGCCCTTCATGGCGGAGCGCTTCGCGGCCAACCGCGTCACCCCCTGGCTCGACGTGGGTGAACAGACCGCCCCCCTCGCCATCTGGCAGGGCACCGCCGATGCGACGGTGCTGGCCGCCGACACCCAGACGATGGTGCGCGAGCTGCGCGCCGGTGACATTGACGTGGAGCTGAACCTTGTCGAAGGGGCGGGCCACACCAACACGGCCTTTGGCTTCGTGGCGACGCCAGAGATGGCGACGGAGGAGAGCGTGGCATGGGTCCAGGCGCGTCTCGAGGACTGAGGCGCCTGGACGGTCGCCGGGACCTCGGTCAACCGGGGCCCGGCTCGGTCAACGCCATACGCGGATGGACCCGCGGCCTCCTGGCGCTCGACAGAGCTCGACGGTGGAGCCTCACGGCCGGCTTCCTGGGCCAGCACCCCGAAGACGCAGGCGCAATCAACGGCGCCCGCCGAGACGGAGGGCGAACCCCGCGGGGTCGATCGAAGCGCTCTGTTTGGATTTCCCATTCGTCTCTCGGAGCACTCCTGTCACCCTTCCCTCACGCACCCCCTACAGAGCCCCCCTGATCTCCACCATCGAAGGGACACAGCGCCGAGACCGTGTCCAGGGTGGCTCAAGGATGTTCGTAGGCGCCGATGTCATGGGCCCCACCCATCGGGGTCTCTCCGCCAAAGTAGTCGGTGGCGCCCGGATCCGCGCCAAAGAGCGCCGGGTCCAGGCCGGCGTCGATGGCCGGCGAGCCGCTCGACAGGAGGTAGACCGTGAGCGAAGTCAGCAGGGCCACGTCGTCGAGGGTGCCGCCCGACCCGGGTGAGGCCAGCAGGGGATCGGCGAAGAGGCCGACGTCGACCCCTTCGCGTCGCTCGTGGCCCGAGGCGGCGCGCCAGTCTTCGATGGAGGGATAGCCCTCGAAGTCCGGGACAGCCCCGCTGGCCCAATAGAGGTTGCCCTGCGAGATGACCTTGTCGGCCGAGTCCGTGCCCGACCAGTCCCAGACCAACATCTGGCCATCGGCGACCACGAAGATGTTGTTGAACAGGTAGTTTCGCGCCGCGTTGGCTGCGCTCGTGAGGTTCAAAGCCGGCCCGACGGAGGTGTATACGGTGTTGCCGTAGACATAGGAGTCTTCGAGCCCGAGGTCGGAGGTCTCGGAGTAGTAGGTGATGGCGCCCATCCGGCCACCCCAGGCGTCGTTTTCGCTGATGTTGTAGCGAATGACATTGTTTCGCCAGGGCTCGGAGCCCTGCTGCGAGAGCAGGAAGCCGGCGCCGAAATTGTCATGGGAATAGCAGTATTGAATCACCGAGTCGGTGGTGCCGACGTCGAGGTCGAAGCCATCTCCATCCTGGTAGAGCGCCAGGTTGGCGTAGGACTCGCTGAACTGGATGGTGACCTGCGAGGAGTTGTAGGCCCAGAGGCCGACTGGACCGGCGGAATTGGTGCCATCGCCCCCATTGTGATGGGCGATGCAGCCATCGATGAGGCCGCGGGTGACCGAGCCGAAGACGAAGCCATCCCCCGAGGGGCGCGCCACCGTCGGATCGCCGGGATTGTCATACATCTCGCTACAGCGCAGGACGACATCCTGGTGAGAGGCGGTCCCCGCTCCATAAAAGCTGCCGCCGCCCTGAAGGTTGTCGTGGAGCGCGAGCTGCTCCAGCAGGACATCGTCGAAGCCGTCGCCATCGGTCTCCCAACTCCACACCACGAGCCCCTCGTGAAAGCCCGAGATGTCGAGGTTGCGGAAGCTCAGCTCCGAGAAGCGGCCGTCGTCGGCCATCGCCGCCACCCCTTGAACGGAGGTGGCATTTCTCCCGGGGCCCTCGACGATGAGGTTCTCGATCGTCACGTGGCCGGCGTTGTAGATGAAGAAGGCATACTCCTCTGGGCCCACCGAGAGGGTGGCGGGCCGAGCGGAGGACGAGCTGAAGGTGATGGGAGCGCCGGGGCGGCCGACATCCCCCCAGCCTGGCCCAACATAGACAGACTCCCGAAAGGAGGCTCCGGGCTCCAGCCAGATCACATCGCCGGCACCCGCGAGCCCTTGGGCGGCGGCGATGGTCCGCAGCGCCTGCGCCTCGGTGCTGCCATCCGCCGCGTCGCTGCCACTTGGGCTCACATAGATCACCCGACCCCCCGCCGAAGGGGGCGTCTCCGACAGGGTGCAGGCGTAGGGGCCAAAATCGGGGTCGGCGTCGGCGTCGGCGTCGGCGTCGGCGTCGGCGTCCGCGTCGGCGTCTGCGTCGGCGTCTGCGTCCGCGTCCGCGTCGGTGTCTGCGTCCGCGTCGGTGTCTGCATCGGACTCGCTGGCATCGATGTCGGTGTCCTCGGGTTGAGCCTTCTCTTCGGCCGGCTCCGCGCCCCCACAGGCCACGCCACCGAGCAGAACCAGCGCCAGCGCAGCGACTCCCGCATCCCACTGACCCACCGAAGACCACAGCCGCATCGACCTCACCTCCGACGCCATTCTACGCCCAACCTGCCGGCCGTGTGACGCGGCCGAGCGCCTGCCTCTCCTGTTTTTTTGGGAGGGTACAGGGTGGAGGCAGGCTCCGTCCTGATCGTCTGGAGCCAGGGGGTCACCGAAGGTCGCCCCGACGGAGGATCACCGGCGCGGGGCGGGTGCAGGGGGTGCGCTCGAGGCCGACCCACCCGGCGCCGCCTGCGGTGAAGCCCGGCAAGGGCGCCCCGCTGGCGTCCATCGCCTCGGCGAGGGCACGGCGGTGCGGCCCTGTACGTCGACCTGCTCGATGGCGTCGGCCCTCTCGTAGACCTGCACCAGGTTGGCCTCCACCTCCGCACCAACCTTCTCCGGCAGGTGCCCGACAAAGACCCGGTCGGCTCGGGAGAGCGCCAGCGTCTCTCCGCTCTCCTGGGTGCGCCGCCCCATTAAAAGTCACCCAATGAGGAG
>JBEIQK010000441.1:0-5481 GCA_040376505.1 Alphaproteobacteria bacterium
CCCCCCGGGCAACCCAGCACGCAAACACCTTCAATTCGTCGAGAATTACTCATTTACCTTACCCTCCGTCAAATCTGACAACGACGTCAGGACGATTCGCGGGCAAATTGCCCTTTTCTTCGTGCGGCCTTGAACTCCCAAACCGCCGTCGGTAGCCTCAGATCATCCCGCCCCCCAAACGAGGTCACCCCGAACAGACAGCCCCCGCTGGAGACTCCATGAAGCACACCACGAAGGCCTTTCTGCAGCGCCTGTGTCCGAGTCCAGGCGAACTGAGCCAACGCACCGACCTCTCTCATGAAGAAGCGACGGAGCTCTTGCAGATCGATGGCTCGCCGCTCAACGGTCGACTTCACCATTGGGCCCTTCTTGTGATGTGCATCACGGACGCTGACCGCGAGGCGACCCTCTGGTTGGCCGACCCGGTGAGACTTGCTCCCCGTCATGTGCTGCGGGCGCTGACGACCTTCGCCGAGGCGAAGGAGCTCCAAGACAGGCCGATGAAGCGGGGGGACCTTCTCGCCGCGCACGACGGCGCAACCGCGATGTGGGAGCTTGCGACCACGGAGCGGGAGCGGGGCATCGCCTACAACGCGGCCGGCGGCGTGCACCGTTCACTCGGGAACCTCGAGGCGGCCCGGCGCAACTACGAAGCGGGCTGGCGTCTGCTGAAGGACGACCCGGTGTGGGGCCCGGCCCTGATGAACAACCGGGCCCTGGTCGACAATCGGCTCGGATTGTTCGACACCGCGCGCTTTCTCAGCGAGGGCGTGCTCGCCAATCCGCACGCCAAGGCCTATCGGCGGGCCTGGGCCTGGATGTGCCTTGGAGAGATCGCCATCGCAGAGCAAGACTGGACCGCCGCGGAGACCGCCTTTCGGGCCGCCAGCGCCCTCTTCGCGGAAGCCCATGTCAATCGGCGCGCCCGTCGCCCGGAGTCGACCGAGACGAGCCCAGAACAGTATTTCTCCCTGATCTACCTCGCCTTCGTGCAGGCCAAGATGGGCGTTCCCGGCGCGGCCGAGCAGCTCGCCCGCTGGTGCTCCGAGCCCGAGGTGGAGGCCGAGGACCCCGAGAGCGCCATGCTGGCGAAGATCCTCCACGGCGCCCTGAACCAGGACAGCAGTCTGTTGATCGCCGCGCGCGATCGGGCCCATGAGGCGCAACTGATCGAGCTTGGAAACATCGCGGCACACTACCTTCGCGCCCTGATGTCGGTCATCGTCCTGCTGGTCGGTCTGGTCACCCTGACTCCCTCTGCGGTTGCCGCGTCGCCCGCTACGCAGCAAAGAATCCAAACCGTGGTCTCCAAACACGACACCGGCGATGAAGACCTGTATGCCAGGTACACTCCCTTTGCTCCCTTTACCTTCGAGGAACCTACGCCGCCCATCTGCACCCTCGACGCCCTGGTGGAGAGCTTCTTCCATAAGGGCTCGTCGCCAACCTCCTGGTTCCTCACCTGCATGATGGGCAAGAACACCATCACCCGGTAACGAAGTCTCCGGTCCACACACCGAAGGGGGTGCCGCCCTCGACGCCCCCTGGAGGCCTCTGTTCGCGAAACAGCCGACATCGTAAGGCCCCTCCGCGCCCCCAGACCGATCGGCGCCTCCTTCCCATCCGAGCGACGCCCTCGACGATGTCCACACCCCGCCTCACCCCCAATGGCAAGCCCCTGCGCGGCAGCGCCGGGGCGCTCATCCTCAAAGACCTCGGCCTCACCGATGAGGCCCTGGCCGCCTTCCTTCCCGCCGACGCCCCCGCCTGGCTGCGCGGGGTCATCTGGTGCCACTTCACGGGCCCCAGCTCCCTGGAGGCGATCCACCAGCACTTCCTCACCCAGGCCGGCGGCCGCTTTGCGGTGAGCCAGACCGTCGGACTGCGCTTTCCTCCCGACGGCCCCGAGGAGGGCGTGGCGATGCCCTCAATCGTGCTGCGGCCGAAGGGGCGGTACGTCACCTACCTGCTCTACGTGGTCGATCCGCCGCCCCATCCCACCGCCCCCACCTTCTGTCTGGAGGCCACCTTTCGCGCCATGGGCACCGACTGGGGCTCCAACCGCGCGGTCTACGAGCGCTTCAAGGCCGTGGAGCTGGGCCTCCTCGGCGCCCGGGACATCGTCGAACAGACCGACTGACAAAGACCAGCGGTGGCACCTTCACCGAGACACTGTGCCCAATGGGTACAAGCAAAACGATCCCGCTCAGCCCCCCAACAACGCCGCCACCTGGGCCGCGCCGTAGCGCCCCGCCCGCAGGTTGCCCTCCGCCGTCAGGTGCCCGGGGTCGAAGTCGAAGACGAGCCCGCCCCCATCGGGCCCGCAGCAGGCCCGCAGGTCCACCAGCGGGGTCCCCGTCTCGGCCGTCCAGGCGGCGGCCCAGTCGCTGCCCGGCCGCGACTGCGGGCTGGCCGAGGTCAGATCCTGAATAAAAGGCAGGTGCCCCACCGCCAGGCGCCCGCCCCACCCCTTCAAGGTGGCCGCCATCTCCTCCAAGACCTGCGCCCGCTCAGTATCTGAGACCCGCGGCACCCGCGGCTCGGCCGTCTCTTCCTGGCCCGCCACCAGAAAGGGCTTGGTGGCCAGCGGAAAGATCATCCGCCGCAGCGCCTCGTACAGTCGCGAGCGGGTCGCCAACCCAACCCGCGCCCGCGGCAGCAGACCGCTGGCCCCACGCAGGTGCTCGAGATCGCTCACCAGCACGAGGTTGTGATCGTGCATCGGCAAGAACACGATCACGAGGTCGGGCCGGTACTCCGACACGATCGCCGCAAAGAAGCGCGCGACCTGAACGGTGGTGTAGCCCGGCTGCCCGGCGTTCATCACCTCCACCTCGCCCAGCCCGGCGTCGGAGAGGCTCCGCCCGAGGCCATCGGCGACGGTGCCCCCCTCGTCGGCCCCCCAGCCAAAGGTGGTGGAGTCGCCCATCACCGCCACCCGCCGCCGGTCGGCGGAGCGCGCACGGCGCAGCGTGGTGCGCAGCCCATCGGCGTTGGTGGTCAGATGAAAGCGGTGGGGCTCGCGGGTGCCCGTCACGATCTTGTCGGTCGCCTCGCCGACCATGCGCCAGCCGCCGATCAGATCGGGCTGGTAGGCCGCCTCGTAGCCGGCGATGCGGGCCCCCACCTCGAGGAGACCGACCAGCACGAGGCCAAAGGCGAGCCCCAGCCCCGGGCGAGCGGCGGCGGCCGGGCGACGCCCGCGGCGGGCTGCGCTCATGGCGACCCCCAATCGAGCAGCTCGGTGACCACGGGGCCCAGGGCGGCGCCCAGTCGCTTGTGGCCCTCTTTGCTCAGGTGGTTGCGGTCGACCAGCAACAGACCGTCATCGGGGCCCAACAGATCGCGGGAATTGACATGGCGCACCTGGGGATACTCGGCGTCAAGGCGCTGGAGCAGCGCGTTGTAGGGGGCGAGGCGGTCGCCTTCGTCGGCGGCCAGCAGCTCGGTGACCAGCAGCAGGGCGCCGCCGCGGGCGCCCATCGTCGCGGCCACGGCCCGCAGGTTCTCTTCGGCGTCGGGCAAGGGGACATCGGGCACATCGCCGCCCTGACCGGCCTGCAGGGGGCGCAGGAGCAGGCCGATGCCCGTGAGCACGCGGCTGTGGTCGGCGAGGCGGCCGAGGCCGGCCAGGGCCTCTCCGCGGGCTGCGATCGCCGCCTCTCTCTGTTTACGGCTCATCGCGTTCTGGGCGCCCAGGATGTCGTTGACGCCGATGTAGGCCACCAGCACATCGGCCGGCGCCTGGGCGAGGATGTTGTCGAGGGAGCGCGCGATCGTGAAGGTGTCGCGCCCGCCGTCGCCAAAGTTGAAGGTGTGCAGGGCCTGATCGGGGGCGCGGGACGCACAGAGCGCGGCGTGGGTCTGGGCGGCAAAGTAGGCCTCGGGCTCCTTGCTCAACTGGTAGGCCCCGCCGGTGCTCGATCCACCCACAAAGACGAGGGTGCGGCCCCCGCTGCCGCATTGCTCCGACCAGTAGGGAAAGGGGTCCTGCCAGGGCGCCCCGACGACGGTCATGCCGGTCAGTCGCTCGATGTTCCAGGAATTGTCCAGTCGACTGTCACGGGCCGCCAGCTCCAAGCCGAGCAGGGCAAGCAGGCCGAAGACAAAGAGCTGATCGGCCCCTTCGCTGGCCCCCCGTCGCAGGAGCGAGGGGGCCGCCGCCCCGAGGTGCAGCAGGCGCCACAGGGCCGCCGGCAGCAGGCCCAGGGGCCAGCCCAGCACGGCGATGAGCACGAAGGCTGGCGCATCCTGGAGCAGCCAGCGCGCGGGATCGGCCCAGGCCGCCTTCACGACGCGCAGGGGAGAGATCAGCACCAACGCCCCCACCAGCGCGATGGGAACGCCCATGACGCCGAGGTCGCGGACCCCAAGAAGCGAGCAGGCCGCCGCCAGGGCGTACCAGAGCACGCTCGGGCTCGCCGCGGGCCCCACCCGCGGCGCCAGCAGGCCGCTGCGCAGGAGCCCGCCGACCCACAGCGGGGTCAGCCCCAGGAGCAGGCCGATCCGCGCCAGCTCCCAGGAGGGGGTGTGGGCGAGGTAGAGCCGCTCGGCGAGGTAGAGCCAGTGGCGCGAGGGCATCCACAAGGCCAGCGCCGCCGGGAGGGCGAGGGCCGCCACCGCCAGGGCGCCCTCGATCCGGTTGCGCCCCCGCCGCACCACCACCGTCGCCGCAAGGCCAGCCGACGCGCCCAGGAGCGCGCCGAAGAGGCCGCCCAGGGGCACGAGGGGCTGATCCACAAAGGTCTCGGCGTAGAGCTCCGCCCCCGCGGTGTCGGAGATGGCGACCCGGGCGATGCGCACCTCTTCATCGTTTCCAGTCAGCTCCAGCTCGGTGATGCCGCCCTGGCCGATCACCTGGGGGCCGTCGCCCACATCCAGACTGACCTGCCCCCCGGCCGCCGTCAGGATCACCGGGCCGTCGGTCGGCCGCGGGATCGTGGCCCCGGGCGTGGCGCCGATCGCATAGGAAGAGGGGCTCAGCAGCATGAAGATCGGCGGCGTGCCCCCCGGCCCGCGCAGGTTCAATCGAAAGAGCCCGCTGCCCGAAGCCGGCTCCACCTCGATGCGGCCGATGCCCTGGGTGTGAACATAGCTGAGCAGATCCGAGCGCGAAAAGACATGGGGCCGGATCAGCAGGGCCCCCTCGGCGATGTGGACGCCGCGGCCGATGCCCTGGCTGACGACGCCAACATCCCCGCCCGGAGAGATCAGTCGCCAGACCTCGGTGTTGATCGCACGCGGACTGTGCAAGGGCAGCCGACCCCACAACCCCAGCCCGCCGCCCACCAGCTCTCGGTAAAACGGCCGGGGGACGAGGCGGCGATGGGCTTTCTCACGATCGGACGCCGCTTCCTCGGGGTGAAACACGAGATCATCGACGACCGCATCGACGTGGTCTCGCGCGGCATGCTTGGGCTCACGGTCGGGTGCGCGCGCTGTCACGATCACAAATACGATCCCATTCCTGCGGCCGACTAC